>CAYOJS010000024.1:2840-10725 GCA_964404345.1 uncultured Methanosarcinales archaeon | reverse complement strand
CTATTGAAGCCCTTAACCTCATTCCTCAAGAAGCCGTTGAAATCGAACATACCGGCGTTACAGAAGAAAAAGCCAAAGCCAAAAAAACCAAGATCAAATCCACCCTATTCAGCGAACTGGTCGTGACGGAAGCCAGCGACGAAGCCCGCGAATTGTATAATCAAAGCCGCTTCGGACAAACTCTAGAAGATGGTAAAATCCAGCTGTCTTTACTAGAGGCCCTGTACCTTCTTGAAAAAGGAAAACTCGATATTTACGAAGGTAAGAAGATACTCGACAAAGACACTTTCTTGAAAAAAGCCAAGAAGTGTGAACCCAACTTCTGGATCCGATACATTGTCTTTAAAGACATTCGCAATCGAGGCTATATTATTAAAACGGCACTGAAATTCGGAGCTGATTTTCGCATTTATGATCGCGGCGTAAAACCTGGCGAAGACCACGCTCGATGGGTAGTCTATCCCATTCATGAAGGTGAACAATTAACTTGGCACGAATTCGCTGCCAAGAATCGAGTGGCACATAGCACCAAGAAAAGACTCATGCTTGGCATCGTCGATGATGAAGGCGATGTGAGCTACTGGGAATGCCGATGGATTCGGCCTTGAGAACCTTTATATAATCCGAAAACTATTCTTGATCTTATGCTCAGCAAAGAAAGCGTTCTACGTGTTGTCCGAGAACAAGGCCCGACTCTGCCGATTCAAATCAAAAAGGTTCTCGGTGGAGACACTCTTCTTATCGGAGCGATTCTTAGCGAGCTCTTAGCTACAAAGGAAATTCTTGTCAGCAAGACCCGATTCGGCAGCAGCCCTGCCTATTATACAACAGGACAAGAAAAAGGCTTTTCACGACTCTCCTTATATCTAACGCCTGAACAACGCAAGACCCTGCAAATTCTTCAACAAAAAAAGGTACTGGAGGACAAGAAGCAAACCTTAGAAAGCCGCATTGCACTTCGACAGCTGCCTGATTTCTGCATTCCAACCCCTATGAAAGGAAAACTATTCTGGCGATGGCACGAAACAACTGAAGGCCTCCCTAAACCCCGCCTTAAACCGAAGAAAAAAACCGTCAAAAAAATACACCCCAAACGCAAACCCTCCCGCAAACCAAGGCGGAAGAAACGCCTTTAAAAACAGGGCGGCATTCTGTTGCCCTATGAACCCTAAACGAATTGTGCTGGACACCAATTTTTTACTTATTCCTGAACTCTACCGAGTCGACATTTTTCAGCATATCCAAGAACTCATGAACGAACCCTATGAACTCTACATCATGGACAAAACCATCGATGAACTGCAAAAGATCATCGAAACGGCCAAAACCAAAGACAAAGAAGCCGCTAAACTGGCGTTGCAGCTCATAAAACAAAAAGACTTAAAAACCCTGCCCTGTTCTGATACTGTAGATGAATGCATCCTAAACGGACCCGTGGATTACGCTGCCACGCAGGACCGCGACCTCAAGCGAGCGCTTAAGGCGAAGGGTGTGAAGATCATTACGTTGCGACAAAAAAACTATTTGAAGGTTGAATGAATGTACTACAAAGTCAAAGTCAAAGACCACGTCCGCGTGCCACCCATCTCATTTGGATTGCCCCTTGAGAAGGCTGTTGTGGACGAACTCAAGAAAAAATACTCAGGATATGTATCTAAAGAACTTGGCCTGGTTATTGATGTTTCTTCTGTTACTGAAATCGGCGAAGGCATCATCATCCCCGGTGACGGAGCCAATTACTACCACACCAGCTTTGAGTTGCTCTCTTTTGAACCAGAGATGCAAGAGGTTTGCCTGGGCAAGATCAAGGACATCGCTGATTTCGGAGCATTCGTTAGCTTAGGCCCCATTGAAGGCATGATTCACATTTCTCAGACCATGAACGACTTTGTCAGCTTCAACAAGGACAAGACCTTAGCTGGCCGCGAAAGCAAACGAGTGCTGAAAGTCGGAGATCGATGCGTAGCCCGAGTCATTGCTGTCAGCTATAAAGACATTGCCAACCCCAAACTGGGCTTGACCATGCGAAAACCTGGTTTAGGCAAGGAAGAATGGATTGAAGAAGACCTCAAACGAGGCGAAAAGGCTGCGGCTGCTCCTGCTGAAAAGCCTAAAGAAAAGAAGAAAAAGAAAGAGTGATTATTTCTTCACTAATATTTTTGCTTGTTGTGTTTTCTTTTCCAGCAAGTATTTCTGGGCTTCCTTTTCTGCCTCGGAAATGATAATATCCAGATAGAAACGCTTGAAAAGCTTTCCGTACGGTGTAGTATTGTCATACTTGTAAAAGACGGCTTTTCCTACTTTGCGGGTTTGTTTGACAAGACCTAAATCAATGAAATGATGCCAAATACGCTTGATTGTAGCGTAGCCGACGTGGCTGTTCTTTGCGATCTCTTTTAGGGTGTAATCGAAAGCGTCTGATGCCAAGAAATCTAAGATACGATTGCGAGGGCTGTCTCCCATCACGTCAAAAAAGGAGGAACCATGCAAGTCTTTAATCTCTATTCCGTCTTCTGCCATTCTTTTGAAAAAAGCGATGTCCTATTTAAATATTTCTATCTTAATCCTTTGAAAGACTCATAATAGAAACTTTCTCTTTCGTATTTTTTACTACACCCACCTATTAAGAGGAAAACTCAAATGGTCGTTTTTTATGAGTCAAGAAAACCTTGAAATCCAAGGCACATCCTGGAAAAGCTATACAAGATTCGAGCTATGGGAGCCAAACACTTCCGAATCGACAACCTTACGAGCGGCGTTCCTTCCCATGTCCGAGGAGAAGTGAAGAAAGAAATCGAGAACCTCATTCGGAAAGACTACATTCGTTGGTACAATAGAAGTAAAGGTGCCCTCCATCTCAACCTTGACAAACTCCCAGAAATCATCGAATTTTTACAATTAGATAGAGGAACAAATCCGTAAGCTACAACACTTCGTGTTGAGATTTGCCTTTACGCTCAAAGCCAAATCTACAGAACTGTGTTCTGAACTTACAGATCCCTTCGGAATCCGTAAGCTTAATAAAGAGCTTCGGAACACATACGACCATGAAGAAAAAAGCCTGTAAACAATGCCGGATCTTCACTGAGGAAGCCACCTGCCCTATCTGTAAAAAGGAGCAGTTTACCACAACCTGGCAAGGAAGACTCTACATCGTAGACCCAGCCAAAAGCCAGATTGCCAAAGCCATCGGCTTAGAACACAAAGGCGAATACGCCATCAAAGTGAGATAAATGGAACTCAACATTCAAAAGAAAGAAGACAAACCCCTCCTCCAAGCTCAAGATATCTATGCTGAACTTACCTTTGAAAATGCAACGCCTTCTCGAAAAGAACTCGCTCAACTCATCGCGGACAAGACCAAAAGCAAGCCTGAACAAGTCATGGTACGCAAGATCCAAGGCGTCTTCGGCGACAAAAGAGCCACTGTAACCGCCACGGTTTACAAAGACGCTACTTTACTCCAAAAAGTCGAAAACGGCCCCATTCAAAAGCGCCACAAGAGCAAAGAAGAGATCAAAGCAGCAGCGGATGCTACCGCGGCCGCTGTAGCTGCTGCAGAAGCTGCCAAAACCGAAATGAAGAGTTAACCATGGCCGAAAAAAAACCTGCACCTAAAGTAAAGAAAGGCAAGATCTACAAGTACAGCAGTAATTACAAAGTAGAAGGCGGA
Source organism: uncultured Methanosarcinales archaeon (assembly GCA_964404345.1). Taxonomy (GTDB): domain Archaea; phylum Nanobdellota; class Nanobdellia; order Woesearchaeales; family SM23-78; genus JBBSWA01. The sequence goes on along the minus strand of CAYOJS010000024.1, from coordinate 7,052 downwards.
AAACTTAACACCAAGAACAAAAAATGCCCTAAGTGTGGCGATAGCTTTCTAGCGCAGCACAAGAATAGAACCAGCTGCGGGCGATGTGCTTATACTGAGATGAGGTAAGTTCTTTTAATTTATTAGATAAAATAAAATGAATAATACTGTCATACTGACTAGGCCGATTGTGACCGACTTCCAACTTCTTAACTCTGAAAAGGTTTCAGCGGAAAAGCTGAACATTAACATCAAGTATACCTGCTTTACCTGCAATAGAAGAAGGTAACTGGAGGCTTCCAAGACTCTGGATCCTATGTTCACTACGATCCCCATTAAAATAAGCCCTACCATATAAGCCAATGAAACACCGAACAAAAACTGCTCAAACCTAAAATGGCTTTCGCTACTCAAAATCTTAATTGAAACGTAAACGATCAAAAGCGCTCCGAACAATTTGGACGCGGACCCTAAAAAAGCAAGATAAAAAGGTTTTGGAGAAAAAAAGGATTCGAATAAAATAGCCAATAAAACCAAGACTGTTCCTACCACTAACGAGCTTTGACCTTTAAAACTGGCCAATGCTTGTTCATCAAAATATAAGACCTTCCCTAGCTGAACCCATGTCCTTCCATTGAGCCACTGTTTTACATCCATCTTACACCTTCACCACACCATCCCAATCCTTAGAGGGGGGCGAATGAACATACTCCTTAACCCGCTCTGCATACACCTTACAAACCCTCTCTCCTTTATGCAGTGCTAAGGCTTCTTCAAACAAGTTCTTTGCCTTCAACCACTCCCTCTTACGATACGCTGCACATGCAGCTCCATAGACTTCTAAAAACTTCGTGTACTTACTTGCATTCTCCACTGAATCCAAGATTTCATACACCTTAACCGGCTTTTTCTTACCAGTCACCACCCAATCTACTTCCCTCAAAACGAATTTATCCTTTAAAACACCCACTAAGGCTTCCGGCAACAATATCTTTGTATCATACACCTTATTCAAACGACCGAGCACTTTTGCTAGGCGTGCTTCATAGCCCAGGATCGAATAGTCAAAGCGCTTGTTCGACCCCATGTTTCCCACTACTACTTTTCCTGTGTTCAAACCCACTTGAATTTCAATCTTCGGAAGACCCTTCTTCTCCCAAATCGAGCGTAGTTGCTTCGAACGCTTTATCAAGGAAAAGGCTGCTTCTGAAGCCAATAAAATATGATTCTCTTCTGGCAATGGAGCCCCCCAGAATGCCCAAATTTCATCCCCCACATACTTCCCTAATGTTCCTCGATGCTGCAAGATGACCTCACTCATCTCCGACAAGTAGGTATTCAGAAAATGAACCAACTCCTGTGGACCCAACTTTTCTGAAATTGCCTTAAACCCCTTAATATTACAATGCAATACAGTCAATGTCTTTTTTTCTCCTGAAAGGGTAACCGACGCTTCTCCCAACCGATCTAGACTTTCCACTCCGAGATACGATTGAAATGCGTTACGAAGCATCACTTGATCTGAGGAGGCTCTTGAACGCGCCCCTGCTAAGTGCCGGCAGATGATCAAAACCAACAACGGGGCGAATGCCAACGCGTATTGAAACCTAGAAAAAAAAGCCACCCAAGCACCTCCTTGTAAGATTATTCCCGCCTCTAAACCAACTACGACCACTATACTCAACAAAAGAAGGAACTCCAAGTCTTTCGTACGTCGATACAGGTTTTGTAGCTTTACTACGCCATATAATGAATACAAAAGAACCAGTAAAGCCACTCCATGCTCGACATTCATACCCTGTAAGAGCGAGCTAAGATATATAAAGCTTTAGACTGGATTTTATGGATTTGTTTAGCATCTTCAAAACTCATAATCTCTGTTTGAAGGTCCTGGCTCCCCGAAGACCTCAGAAACGCAAAGCGTTTCTGGGTTCCCAAGAGCTTCACTCTTGAGGAGGCCCAACCCCTGCCAACGAGCGTAATCTTTTATAGATAGAGTTTTGACCTTAGGATGCTAAACAGATACTATTTTAGCAATCTTCAGCACACGGATCCATGTGCTTTACGGGACAACCCTCTTCGTACTCTTCCAATTGCTTTAACGAATCCTGGTAGAGTTTAGAAGACTTTTTATCTATGGGTGAAGGATCTGGCAAGTCCATCTCTGTGAATGTATCCCTTTTTTTACACAAAGGGCACATTTTAGGCTTTTCGCCCTTTATTTCCGAACCGCAATCGCACATCCACGCTTTCATGGACTTGGTAAAGAAATTCACTTATAAAAACTTAACTGTTTAGACATCCACCCAAGTACCCTGCCGCCCCACATTAATGACACGAGTCTTTCCTATTTTTTCCTCCAACCCCGCTGCTTCATGCACATGCCCGCAGAGCAAGATGTCCGGCTGGAACTTATCAATAGCCGCCTTTACGGCCTTACTCCCTGGAATGAAATTCGAAAACTTCTCTGTAACCGACTCTGTCGGATGAGCGTGCGTTACCATAATCTGCTTTTTTGTACCTTTAACCCACCCAAAGCCTTTTTCCAAAAGCTCCAAGATCTCAGATTCTTTAAGATAATTGACCGGACCCACGTTTGCTCCCCCGCAACCAAAGATACCAATGTCATGGTAAATTACCGAATATCCATGCAGATTTTTGATTCCATGCAACTCCGCCAAGAAATCAGCCGTTGCCAAGGCATCGTGATTCCCTGGAATAAATAAGACCCTTAGGTTTCTTTTTTTGAACGCGGTCAAAACGCCTTCCGCACCGACATCTGCATGGGATAAATCCCCACACAATAATACAAGATCTGCCTGCTTCTGAACAGCTTCTTCTGCCAGCCTTTCAGCCAATAAGGAATCTCCGTGGAAATCTGAGGCGCTGAAAATCTTCATCTACTCTAGAAATAAAACAAGCTATAAAAGGGTATCGCTCGTTGCTTTTCTCACATACACCACTTTCTTCTTCGGCAATGAGACATCCACAATCGTACTGGGACGCCCTTTTAATTCTCCGTCGTAAATCACCCAATCCACCCCTTTTTTAATCTTTACACTCATGTTGTCCAGGCTGGTCATAAAGCCACCCCCCATATGGTTTACAGAAGTCGTCACGATCGGAACCTTGGCTTCTTTTACCCACTCGGAAAACCAATGATCTGGAAAACGTATTCCTAATGAATTCGTGCCTAAGTCCACATTTTGCGCGACTGCCCTCTTTTTCATTTTCATCACTAACGTATAAGGTCCGGGCATTTTTTTTAGCCATAGCTTTGCTAAAGGAGTCATTACGGCATTCTTTCTCAACCAGGCCAACGAAGGAGGAATAACACTCAAAGGCCTTACGAACTGCTCTTTTAATGTGCGCAGTTTTTCAACTAATTCCTCGTCCTCAGCATTGCAACCCAAGCCATAAATCGTATCGGTTGGATAAACAAACATTTTTTCTTTCAATCCTTGCAGAAATTTGATACGTCCTCGCTCTAGATCATGCTTTGAAAGAACGAGTGTCATTTATACCTTGAAACCTCGAACCCCTTATATAACTATTGTTTTGATTTAAATAGAAAAATTTTATATATAGGCAACTCGTGAGTGGTTGTAAATTGTTTCGAGTCGCCTATATTCCAGACGAACGAACAAAGTTTATTAATGATGCGTTCGTCTGTTATAACAAAAACTTTGCAGTGGTGATAATTAGCATACCGACGATAAAATAAGAAATAATTATATAGTGAGTATAAACCTTATAACTCATTATATATTAGTCTTGCGGATGAAATACGCGTACGAACCTGCTTCTTCCGGCTCGATCAAGTTGCTCTCTCGCAAGGTCGTTGCCACTTTATCTGCATAATCCGATACTTCTTCTAAGTCTAACATGTTTTCACCTCTTGTGATTTAATTGTCCAAATTCTCATTTGTTGCCAAAACAACGCTTCTATGGTTCCATGGTCGAGATCCATTTTGATCACCTCCCTCCTCTACTAGAAAGAACGGTTTAAATACGCCATGATGAGATGTCCAGTGGGTTGTGAGGGTATAGAAAAGAAAGTATCGACGAGAAAACAAAGTGCTCAATATTCAGTTAATTTTTTATTCACAATGGTCGTATTACCTTTGTTGCCTGTAACTCGTTTAAGCGTAACGAAACTGCCCTCGTCTAGTTGATGAATTTTTCGTTGGAAAGTCTTGTACACCATCTTGCCTCCTTTGTCCTGGTAGAGAC
>CAYOJS010000024.1:0-2830 GCA_964404345.1 uncultured Methanosarcinales archaeon | reverse complement strand
CCTACCGAGATTCCTGTCTTCACCTTCTAAGCGCTCTTCCTCGTCTTCCAATTCTTCCTTGTTCTTTGCCGTAAAGTCTGTTAATTTACCAATGGCCTTCTCTGCATCGGCTGCTTCCACTTTCTTGGAAGAGCGCTCCTCTGCCTGTAAAGCTGCCTCTTTCAACAAAAAAATGCCTGAACGAATGTCCTTGATCTCAGCTGTTTTGTCCACCACTTTCTGAATGGCGTCTTCCTGCCACACATCGTCGAAAAAGGCATGTGTTATACGCTGACGGATGATGCTGTCTACCTCTGCTTTGTTATATGCCTTGAATTCCATCAATTCAGGCATCATTCTGGATTTAATGCGCTCATCCAGTTCCAACAGCCAACTGTTGAAATTGGTGATGAGAATAACGCTTTTCTTGTATACTTCTTCCAGGACAAAATAGAGGAAGTCTTGCTCTTCGACCTTATCAATTTCATCAAAGACAAACACTCCTGAAGATTTATTGACATGCGCTGCGATCACCTTGAAAAGCTCTGAAGCCTTCTTGTTCTGCACAAACTTAAAGCCGAACTGCTCGCAGATTTCAAGGGCAATCTTATACGAGGAATTGTTCTTCCAGCAGTTGACGTAAAAAAGGTTGATGTCACCGGCTTGCTCTTCCAACTCTTTGAGAACATGACGGACGGCGACTGTTTTGCCGATACCTGGCGGGCCGTGGATGACCAGATTCCTCCCGTTTCTTTGTGCTAACAAGGGCTTGATGCAACTGGCGACCTGAAACTGCTCCTTTTCTCGGTGAGGAATGAGCTTGGGAATGAACTCAAAATCCAAGGCATTCTCGTTCTTCACAACTGTTTGATCGGACTTTAGAACATCGTCGAATAAACCCATGCCGTCCTGGTATTATAGGGGGTATAAATAATTTGCTAGAGCTTGACCTTTAACAAAGCTTCCAACTCTTTCTTTAACTGCAAGGGCGATTCAAATAGGACTCCTTTCATACCTAGTTTTTTAGCGGTTTCCACATGAACCGCACGATCATCAATGTAGAGGCACTCCTCTGGCCTGGCCTTTGCACGCTTCAAGGCCAACTTGAAAATTCGTGGATCCTCAAACTGTTTGATCAATCCTAAATAGCAACTGACCAGCTTTAGGTCGAATGCATTCATAACTGATTTATACTGATTCATATGACGAATCACTTCTCTAGGCTGATTTGAAATGACCCCCAGCTTTACCTTCTTTTTTAACTGTTTCAACACCTTAACCGTACCTGGAATCGGAACAAATAGAGCTATTGTTTCTTGCACCCACTTTTTCTTCATTGAAATTGAAGCCTCTTTATGCAGGCGAAAAACAGGCTTCCAGAATTCCAACGCTGAACTGCGACCCTGATTCCACTTGCGCAAGCGCTCCCTTAAACCTTTGTAATACCCCTCCCCCACCTGACCTGCAGGAAGGCTCATGGATTTACCCAAAACTCGCATCATTTGCGCATAGTCTTCCACAAACAACACCCCTGCCAGATCAAAAAAGACCCATTTAATCATCCTATTCCTTATCCGCCCAGACTTATAAACCCTGCGAATTGCCTTATTCTAGACGATGGATCCATAACGCTTAAGAACACAGAAATCCTGAAGATTTCTGGTTCAAAGGAACTATGTTCCTTGAACGTGGAATCAGTGATTCCACAGTTCCAGAAATGTATGACATTTCTGTGAACATTCGTTCTTGGCGTTACGAATTCCACCCAATTTACTTCTCCTAAGTAGGTGGAATTCATAACGTTTAAAAATAAACTCAAACCCTAAACCCTTATGAAGAGAATCCTCACCCTTACTTTATTCCTCAGCCTTATAGGCCTTATCGCCTGCACCACCAATAACCCTTCTGACCCTTATGAAATCACGGAAACCGACCTGTTCTCCATGCCCCATTACCACAGCCTCAATGTAACGGTTTTGAACATTAAGCTTGGGGATACCGAAGAAAGGGTTTTAACTCAACTGGGCAAACCTGACAATATTAATACTTATCATGACCAAGACCTCACCATTGCCAATTTTGAATACAAAACCCTACTAGCAACAGACAAAATCGGCCTTGTTGTACACTTGGAGAATGGATTGGTAGAGCGGATTACGTTCAAACAACCCTTCAACAAGTACTTAAAAGGAAAAACCAAGATTATGCCTTCTTATACCAAACAAGAACTCTTCGACCTCTTTGGAGTACCTACGAGCAAAACAGTTATGAAACCCTTTGAAATCTACAACTATGAAGACCGTGGCCTAGAGGTTTTGTTCAACGAAAAAGGATGGAATGGATTCACACTTGTTAGGCCTAAAGAAGTCCATGTGGCTGACTTGACGGCACTGTCACTGCCCTTGCAAGATAAGTAATAAAGCTTTAAAAAATCCTACCCTAAATAAAACTTTTTTTCTCTATAATTATCCAACATTTTCTTACTTGGAAAAAACAAGTTATTTGGAAGACCGCTTAGACTGAACCATTTCCACTCTGTGATCTCATCCGGCTCCATTACTTTCGGCTCTCCTATCACATCCTCTGAAAATAAACCGATTGTGACAAAATGAGCAAACTGATTCTTATCATTATTCACACAAATTACCTTTACCTTTCCCATTTTTAATCCTGTTTCCTCCAACACCTCTCTTCTCGCCCCTTCCTCAAAAGACTCCCCAAACTCCAACTTACCACCAGGCATCGTCCACGTCCCCTCCCCATGCAGCTCTGAATCTGCCTTTTCTGGATCCTCACTACGCTTTCCCAGCAGAAGTTTATTATTCCTTAGGATCATAACTCCAAAACCAAC
>CAYOJS010000023.1:11882-12576 GCA_964404345.1 uncultured Methanosarcinales archaeon | reverse complement strand
GAAGGGATCCCAGAACGGCTTTAAGGTGAAGCCTTTTCACAGCCGTTCGCTCTGTCCACAAGTCCTAAGAGAAGCAAAACTATATAAATGAATAGTACTTTATAGAGTACACTAAAGAGTACAAAATGTTCATTAAGAAAGTCCTCATAGAACTAACAATCTTAGAGAAAATATTCAAAAAACACAATGTAAAAATGGAAGAGGTCGAATGGGCCTTACTTAGGAACGAGCCTCGTTTCTTTAGAGCAAAGGAAGGCCGACATATGGCTCTAGCAAAAACGAATCGATACCTCACGATTATTTTCACATGTGAAATGAGACGACAAAAAAAGAGTTGAAAAAAGTAAAAATGAAAGAGTTCGAATTCAAATACGAAGCATGGCATTGTAATCACTGTGGCACAGATCACTTAGATGTAGATCAAGCAAAGCGATTGGAAACCTTCTGGGCCATCGAACGCTTACTGGACGATAAACTATTAACATTGGAGCGAACCATCAATTTCGATGGAAAAACGCATTTCCTACGATTCCCAAAAGAGATCAGTAAAAACTGGAGAAAAGGCAAGCATGCCGAGATCAAACTCCTCACACCTGAAAAGTTCTTAGTCGAGATAAAAGCCTAAACGTCGACGAGAACTCCAATTACTTTAATCCCATGCGATCAAACAAGGCAATCAAACCCTCCAGAAAAC
>CAYOJS010000023.1:0-11872 GCA_964404345.1 uncultured Methanosarcinales archaeon | reverse complement strand
TTGGTCGGGCTTGCCGTATCTCGGGCGGCTATGCGAAGTGGATGAGTTTTTGTTGTCGGTCGTTGATGATTTTTATTCCGTGGTGTTGTGTTTGGTTTCTGACGTAAGCTGCTGATTCTTCGAAGTTTTTCATGCCTGTGCTTTCGTGGTGTTCGTATCCGCTCCAGAATTTTCCTCGTGGATAGCGTTTGTGAAATCCTGGGTGTTTTTCGAAAATTCTTTTAGAACTGCGGCTTTTTAGCATGATTTCAGCGACTTGTACTGAATATTTTTTTGGAATGTCGACTTGCAGGTGCACGTGATTTCCTCCGAATCCTATTTCTCCAAACTCGAAGCCGCAGGCTTCGAGTTCTTTGAAAGCGTCTGTGCACGTATCGATGTGACTTTGCTTTAAGAAGCAGTTATACCTGCATTTGGTTACAAACATTACTGTGACCCAATTATTACGCGTGTCGCGCTTCGTGCGACCGAAAACTTTAAGATCTTCAGAGCTAAAGCTAGTTTGGTTCATTTTTTGTCTCCGAACGGCGGTCAAGCTACAAAAACTTATTTTTGCCGCCGTTCGCCCTTTCCTCAGAAATTCGAAGAATTAAACCTTCTCTATTTCGGGCCGATTCACCATCAGGTCTTCGCTACGCTCAGACCTGACGTACTCTCGGCCCTACCATAGGGATATCGAGGGTCTTTAGGGCTGAGTCCACACCCTCAACCAGCCCAGGCATTTTAGATTACCATTTTCTCCGTTTTTCTGTGTTCCGGCAATAGCTCATATCGTCTGGTTTCGTATTCAATCTTCCACGTTTTCAGAAAGGCTTCAAAAGCTTCGGATTTTTGCAATGGAATCAAGACAACGGTTCGGGTAAGTCGGATGCCTTGTAAGTTCTCAATCATTTTTTTCAGTCCTCGGTCGAATTGTACTTTTTGGACGGGAGTCATATGTTTAATAGAATATTTGTATAATTTTACCGGTTCGATCTCGTAGAGTTCAGCTAAGTGTTGTTCTTTGGCCACGCTCCATCCTTCTTGCATAATAGATAACCAGAGAGGTGAATAAATGTCTTTTATCGTAAGAATGGTAAAATCGATCTGAATCTCAGGCATCGCGTTTCGAATCTCGGTTTCAATACTTTCCGTTGAAGGTGAATCTTGTGTATGGATCAATAAGGCTATGTCGATGTCTTTTGGTATGGTTTTTTCCCTAAAGAAGCTTCCGAACAAGATAAGGTCTTCTAGAAAATTATACTTGTTCAAGAGCGGTTTTAATCTCTGGGTCCAGCTTTTCAACTTCTCGGAGTTCTTTAAGTGCATTTTTTATTCCCTCGCAGCTTTCTTGGTCGGTTGGTTTGGTATAGGTTTCAATGTAGGTGCGAAAAACCTTTTTGACGGTTCGGTGTATAAAAGGGAAGTATCGGTCCAAAATCTCAAATCGCTCTCTATGGTCTTCAGGCGGTTTCAGGTTATTTTTGACAATGACATAATCGCACAGGCTGAAGAGGGCTTTGCTGTAGAGGATGAGGGCATTTTTGTAACGTCCAGCTTTTTCTTCACTTTGGGCTCCTTGAAGCTCTTCGAGTACGCTGGCTTTCAGGACGTCGAGGAGAGTCATAAGAGGGGGAAAGGTGTTTTTGTTTAAAAAACTTTGCTTTTTATTAACACAATAGGATAAAAAAGAGATATATGTTAACAAAAAACATTATATTGATTTATGTTAACAAAATAGGAAGAAAAAAATTAATAGGTTAACAAAAAACATATGTGTCACGATCCACCCTTGGGCATGCACGCTTTTATCTTTTACATCTGGTTTCTGATGTAGGTCGTGAATCTCTGCCTGAGGTGATAGGTATTTCCTTGTTTTGCGTAGGCGTTCCATCCTTGTAAAACTTCAATTATCAACCTATGATCTGTTTTTTTAGAGTGGTATTTTTCTAATAGTTCAACTAGTTTTTTCATTATTTTTCTTAGGTTTCTCTGCCGGATGAGTTTGTATTGATAGAATGTGCGGAATCCTAGCAAGGTCACTCCTTTGCATAGAGAGAGGATTTTGCATTTATCGGGGTGAAGTTCCAGTTTAAGCCGGGTTAGGAATTGGTTGATTTTCTTTTCGTATTCTTGAAGGGTTGTTTTCGAGTGGTGCAAGATGATAAAGTCATCAACATAACGGATGTAGTACCTGGATTTGAGTTTGTGTTTGACAAATTGGTCGAGTTCGTTGAGGTAGATGTTGGCGAAGAATTGGCTGGTCCAGTTGCCGAGTGGCATGCCTTTTTCAGGGATGCCTATTTTGTGGTTGTTTAGGATTTTTTGTATGAGCCAAATTACTTTATCGTCTTTGACTTTCCTTCGGATGATATTTAACAATATACTATGGTCGACGGTGTCAAAGTAGTGTCTGATGTCTGCTTTGAAGGCGAAGCCCATCACTTGGTTATTGTTTTTAGCATCTTGTATATGTTTTCCATTTCTCGTTACTTTACGCAGAAAGCTTTCGAATCTTTTCAAGGCAGGAAGATTTCCTTTGTCTTTTCGGCTGGCGTAACTGTCGTATATGAATCTTTGTTCAAAAATGGGCTGTAAGATGTTGACTAAGGCGTGATGTACAATGCGGTCTCGGAAGTCGCTTACACAGATGACTCGTGTTTTAGGATCTCTTAAAATGAATTTTTGCAAGGGCAATGGAGTATAGGTTTGGGTTCTAAGTTCTTTAAATAATTGGCAGAGGTAGAGTTGCCAATGTTCGTCGAATGCTTTTATTCGAGGATTGTTGGTTTTGTGTTTTCTTGCTTTCCAGTAGGCTTCTTCTAGGTTTTGCCAGGAGTAGAGTTTTTCGTAGAGGTGGTTGTAGGTTTTCATAAGGTGTCCCGCCCCTTCTCCTGATGGCTTATGGGCTATTCCGCGAGCCAGGCCGTTGTTGTTGAATTGGTTGTTGACGTTGAGGTTGTTGATGTTGTTGAAGTTGTCGTCGCCAAGGCCGCCAGCCCGGCTCAGTAGCCCTGCTCACCCGTCAAGAACTGCCATCAATTCGATGGATAAAGCAGTTCTTGAGCGCATTCAGAATTCCGCTCAATTTGTTATCATCTTGCGGAATTCAGATGGCTCTATGTTCTTCACCGCTTCAAGACGTTCGCCCAAACAGGTTACCAGCTGTTGCGGTTGTGTTGCCAAGAATGGACTCTTGGACGGTTTCATAGCAATGCTGCCTTGGCAGACTCTTGCCCTGATGGCAGGACGTGTAGTCCAGGAAGCCACAACCGCTGTTTATGCGGCATCAGCCTACACGGGACGATGGGTAGAACAAGTCAGGAGTTTAAATAGGTAAGGGAAGAAGAATGTTTAACTTTGATTTCCTGTGGAGATTTCGCGCGCACCGCGTACCCCGCGAGTCAGGCCGTAGTTGAAGAATTGGTCGTAGACGACGAGGTCGTTGATGCTGACGAAGTAGCCGTCGCCAAAGCCACCAGCCCGGATTTCAGCTCGTTCCTTAGTAACGCCTAAGTTTCTTAGATCTTGATTTGTTAAAAGCCAAACGCGGCCAACCGGTCGATTTTCTCCTCTAAGATATTCAGCATAGGGTTCAGCCATATCGTGCAAATCTGCACGCACGTCTGCATTTTGGCCAAATTCAGAATGTCCATCTTCAGCTGCAGTAGTAGATAGTTCCAAAGGACTTGCGTCTGAAACAGGAACAATCCTACCAAGATTTCTTGCGCGAGCAAGAGCACCTGCTACCATAAGATCTTCTATGGCTACAAGGTAACTGTTTTTCTTTTGATGAGCATTAAAGATCTCTTCACATCTTCGAGGGTTCAAGATCATGTTCTCTTTAGCATTAGGAGTGTCACATACTGCTCTGTAAAAACCACCATCTTCTCCTTGGAAGTAGATTTCTACATTACGATCGGATCGAGAACGATCACTGCCTTGCGCAGCGATTCGGAAAGCAGCTTCTTCACGCATGCTAGGCAACACAAAACCATCGCCTTGGTCACGGGCAAACTTGGCCGCATCCGGTCTGGTTAAAGTTTGCTCAGAACTCAGCGAAAATACAAGATCCTCAAACCCTTTCCTGTTTAGCTTAAAGCCAGGAACTTCTTGTCTGGGACTGTAAGTTGTATTGATGAGGGTCATCTTATTTTAAGGGTAGAGAAAGGAGTATATAAAGTTTTCTATTTTATAGTTACTTTAGAGTAGCAAATGATGTGGAAACAGTCGATGCGTAACACTAAGGTCGCTCAAAACAGTAAAGCATTTAAGTAAGGAAATTCTTACTATGCGTATGTTAGCCAAAACAGTCAAAGTTACGGACAAGGGGCAGATCTCAATTCCCATTGATATTCGGGAAGCCATTGGTCTAGACAAGGGGGACGAGCTGCTCATCATCCAGAAAGACAACAAGCTCATCCTAGAAAAAGCTGAAGACGCTCTGAAAGACAAGTTTGACGACTTATTAAAGCAATCCGAAGAAGTGGCAAAAGAACTCTGGGATAATCCATACGATGAGGTTTGGAATAATGTATAGCAAACACAACACCACACTTTGTCATCTTCATGTGTTTGCTATATACGGGCGGCCTAAACACTATGGAAAATGATTATTTAGGTCGCACAGTATATGATCCAGGAGAAGTGGTTGTTGTCCCTTTTCCTTTCACGGATATGTCAGCCATCAAGCAACGTCCCGTTCTTATTCTATCGTCTAAAAAATACAATACGTCCTCTCAGGATATCATCACGTGTGGCATCACTTCTAATCCGCATGATACAGCTTTTTCCGTAGTTCTGTTAAAAAAGGATATGGTAGAGGGTCAAATGGTTGTTGATAGTAGAGTAAAGCCTGACAAGCTTTTTACCTTGCATCAGAAAATGGTGAAGAAGAAGTTAGGAAAAGTGAAAGACTCAATTTTGAAGCAGACGTATGCGGAACTTCAGTCCATTTTGAAGCAGTAATCGTGGGCGTGCGCGCTTTAACTACGTTGGTTACTTTATAGAACCAAATAGTATCATTTGTATTTTATGGTAACTTAGAGTAACCAAAAAGTTTAAATATACGTTATTGGTTACTTAATGGTATGGATCAAAATCATACTTTATTAGGGAATGCTCGTGAATTCTTGAAAGAAGCTAGGCAAGCAAAAATAAATGGCTCATACAATTCTGCCACAACCTTGTTCTTCAAAGCCATAGCGGTATTGGTGGATTTATTTATTTTGAAAAAAGAAGGATTTATTCCAAGCAATCACACGGAAAGATTCAAACTCCTAAAAGAAAAATACATAGAGATTTACCGGATTATGGACAAGGATTTTCCAGTGTATCAAGACAGTTACAGACTCAAAATCACAAAACAAACTGCTGAGGTCATAGAGAAAGATGTTGAAGAAATTACTAAGCTTACCAGGATTGAATGCTGAGGTAAAAAGGTTCATAGAGAAGAATCAAGAGGTTTGGGACATCGTCATTTATGGATCTGTTTCCCGAGGAAAAGAAGAAGCTCGGGACATCGACTTCGCCATACTCTTAGCCAGTCAGCTAGATATGGGCAAAAAATTGCAATTAGCTCAGGTTTTTAAGGAAAAAATAGAAGAGATACTCGCTTCAATACAGGTGGATGTTAAGGTCGTGGATCTATATGATTTTCAAGATCCTAACTTTCTCGCTCGGCAAGGGATTCTCGCAGAAGGTTTTTCCCTCTCTAAAGGAGAATATCTCTCAAGGCTTTTTGGGTTTAATGGTTATGCTTTCATAAAATATTCTCTTAAAGGCTTGACCTATTCTCAGAAAAAGATGCTGTACTATGCGCTCAAAGGGAGGCGGGGAACAAAAGGGGTTCTGATCGATCTGGGTGGGGAATTGGTAAGCAGAGAATGGTTAAAGGTGCCCGTTCAATTCTTGTATAAAATCGAGCAGTTATTAGCCCTGCATAGGGTCTCTTATTCAACGGAGTTGGCCCTAAGCTATTGGAAAAGATAATATCCCTTGGGCGTGCACGCTTTTATTTATCGAGAAGGAACGGATGTCAGCCTAAATTGTGAGAACTGTTCGCAACATCTTTTTCGATCTTCTATATTTTCAGGATTGATCTTTAGCGTTTGAACAGCCTCTTCAAAGTATTCTTTAAAGCAGAGGTGCGCGAAAAAAGCAGCATAAGCCGAGTTCTGCGAAATGTGTTTTAGTCGTTCTAAATAGGCTTTTAGTTCTTGGATGGGTGTTTCTCGGCTGGTTTGAGGCGCATGCAGATACCGATCAAGCTGGCCAGAGACGCTGCCGTAATCCGATTGAAAAGCTTTCACAGCCGTTTCAAAGGCATTTGCATTTCCTTGAAAATAGATTTGGATGAGGTGGAGATACACGATTTCTGCGGCGTAAATTCCGTGGTGAGATTCAGCAATATCAACGCCTGAGCTTCCATGGGTGAGTATCCCACCAAGAGTCAAGCAAATATTCCATCGCGTTCCTGGAACGCCGGTGTTATATGAAATTCTGGTTTGAATACTGTACATTTCTTCGTATAATTGATGGATGGCAAGGACCACTTGATCGTATTCTTCAGGAGTCATTTTAATATTTTTTTCGTTTGAACGGATTCACCGCTTTAATCCCAGGTATTTTACTAAACGCCATATCTTCGGTGTAGATCTGGTACACGTGGTTCTCCATCATCGTCGCCACAATGAGGGCGTCCCAGAAGGAAATAGTGTTTTGTTGTTGGAGTCGAAGAGCTTGGGTGAGGGTAGAAAGTCTATAAGAGTAAATGATCCATGTCGGGAGTTGGAATAAGGTGAGGATTTCGATGGTTTCTTCTTGAGTGTAGGGTTTAGCGAGTTTATGGGTAAGGGTTCGAGAAAGTTCAGCAAGGACTTGGTTGGAGATATGGAATTTTTCTCGGCCTTGGGTAGCTTGCTGAAGAATCTTGTAGGCGATGGGCTGTTTTTCAGCTTCGGCAAGGTCGAAGGCGTAGACAAGGATGTTAGTGTCCAGGAAGGTCTCGATCATAGAGGTCATCTCGTGTTTTGTATAGTTTTTTCCCTAGGTGGCGAGGCATTTTCTCAAGGATTTCGAGCGCGTGTTTGCGCAATTTCTCTTCCTCATTCTTGCTCAGATTCTTCTCCATTGCTTCCACTATCGTCTTCGCTATGGCTCCTTTCATTTTCCCGTATTTCTCCTTGGCCAGTTTCCGTAGTTTGGCCTCGTCTTCGTCTTTGAGGCTGATCGTGAGTACACCCATATATTTACGTAATGAACTAATATATTTAAATATATCGATATTTAAATAAGTTTATTGGCTTTTTCTAGGAATAGGCTGCTCTTCAAAAAGGTGATCCAAGAATTTTCGAAGGTTTTACGACCAATTCGTTTAATTTTCGGTCCAGCCGGAGATTATTCTCTTCCAATCATATCCGCTGTTCCCGCGCCAAGGATAGCTGGAATGCTGGTCACAGCAATCTGCTTATACAGCAGGCCTAGGTTATGGATTTCGACGAGGTTGAAAAGGAACAGCACAATCAAGGTCACCCCGATGCAAGTGACATAAATAACAGTCACCCGTATGGGGAGGAATTTCATGAATTTAATCTCGCGTACGTCTCGAAAGCCCGTCTTGTAAATGAATAGGAATCCAATGATATAGGAGAGTATATATAAGACGGTGGCACGGGGGTAGTCAATATTTTCAGCAATTTCTCTTACATAGGTAAAGGTGAAGTGGGCAGCTACTCCGACAAACGCGCCAATGATTCCTTTGGTGATGTCACGCATGGTTATTTTTTGAAGGGGTTTGTCCGTGAGTTTTTTTTCAATGTCAGAAGTCATCGTTTCAATCTTTTTCTGTTCTTCCAACAACTTGGCTTCTTCAGCTTCAATCTTGTTTTCCTGGACCAGAATGTCTTTTTCTTCTTGTTCGATGCGCTCTTCTTCCATCTCCAACTTATTCTCTTTTTCCTGTATGTTTTTGAGAGCTTTCTTGGCCATAGCTCGTCTCCAGTTAGGGTAGTTTTTAATGCTTTCGCAGGATAGCAATCTATTTAAACTCGTCCTAACTGCCAGTTCTGGGGTGTATGTATTGTTACAGATTCCGTTACCGCAGATCAAGGAAAAAATTCTCGCGTCAGGCTTGATTTCACAGGATGATTTAAACAAAAAAATCCAGGCAAAGCTCGACTCCTTATCCGGCCTCGTTTCAGAGGAAGGCGCAGCTCATATCGTGGCAAATGAGCTTGGTATTAAGCTCTGGGACGCCTCAGTCAAGCTTCAGGTAAAAAACATCTTGGCAGGCATGCGCAATGTAGAAGTCACAGGAAAGATCACGGCCAAGTATGAAGCCCATGAATTTAAGACGGAAAAGCGGGAGGGTCAAGTCGCTAGTTTCATGCTCAGCGATGAAACAGGTGCCATTCGTACCGTGTTGTGGAATAACATGGTTTCTGAGTATCATAGTAAGATGAATCAAGGGGATGTTGTGAGGTTGCTCGGCGCGTATGTAAAGGACAATCAGGGGCGTTTGGAGCTGCACATGAATGAGCGTTCAAAGTTGCAGATCAATCCAGAAGGGGTTCAAGTCGCCGTTGTGGCTTCGTACGCGCAAAAGGCCGCTGTGAGGAAGGCATTAAAAGAGTTAACCGAGCAGGATCAGAACGTGGAGATTCTCGCTACCATCGTGCAGGTGTTTGAGCCGCGTTTCTTTGAAGTCTGTCCTGTTTGCAGTAAGCGGATGAAGATGGAAGGAGAAAAGTTTGTGTGTGCCACGCATGCAACTTCCGCGCCTGATTATGCCTATGTCATGAATCTATTCTTAGACGATGGCTCAGACAATGTGCGCTGTGTCTTATGGCGTGATCAAGTGAAGGAGCTCCTCGCCATTCCCGAAGAGCAGATCAAGGCTTTTCGCGCAGACCCGGTAAAGTTCGAGTCGTGGAAAACAGAACTCTTGGGCAACATGGTGAAGATCACAGGTCGGGTCAATAAGAACACAGCTTTTGACCGTTTGGAGTTCGTCGCAAGTCACGTTTCCAAGAATCCAAATCCAGATGAAGAAATCCAGCGCTTAAAGCAGGTCTCGGCCAAGGCGCAGGAAGACGCCGAAGTCCCGTTGAAAGTGGAAGACATTTAGGAAGCTTTTTAAGTTCCACTTGCCGTTTTAGCTTTATGAAAGAGCATTGGCTTTTGGTATCTCTGGTGGCGCTTGTGGCGTTATTGGGTTTCTTCTATTCTTCGCTCGGCGTTAACATAGGGGGCCAGGCTTCCATGCAGCCTTCTCACACTCAAGCATTTCCCGATTGCATCGACACAGATTTAGGCGTCTACCCTTCTCAAGCCGGTTCTACATATGATAAGTACGGCTCGTATGAGGATAAGATGGACGATTATTGCAAGGACGCAAGTACCTTGGTAGAATATTTCTGCGATCAATATGGCGTTAATTCCGCTGAGCTGCCTTGCGAGAAGGGGTGTGAGGCAGGTGTGTGTCAGTGATGATTTTAGGTAGGGGGTTGAAGTAGAGTTCTTCATTCGCTAGCCAAGTTTGGTAGCTGTAGATGATGTCGGCGAACGTGTTTTTGATTTCTTTTACGGTGTTGTGGTAGTTTTGTGGGCTGTCGGTTGTAATGACTAGGCGTAGGTCCCAGCTGCCGAACATTTTGCTGGCTTCGATGATGTGGGGGTGTTGGTTGACGAATTCAGTCAGTCTTTTTTCATCTTTGAGGTCGAATTTGTTGAAGTTGATGACGAACGTGTACCAGGTGTAACCGAGGTTAGTAAGGTTGAATAAGGGGGTAAATCGTTTGATGTATCTTCCTTTGAGGAGTTTCTGGATGCGGTACATAACGGTGTCCGGACTCAAATGAAGCTGTTGACCCAGTTCATAGGTGCTTTGTCGGCAGTTTTGGGTGAGGAGCGAGAGGAGTCGAAGGTCGGTTTCGTCCAGATGAACGTCAATCGCTTGTTTCTTTTTGGGGATTACCCTTGGACTAGGGGAGTAGTAGTTGGGGAGGGTGCTGGCCCGATATCGCCGGATGGTGGCAAGTTTTTCTTTTTCAAGGATGACCGATTCGAATCGGGTAAGAACCTCGGTAAGAACAGGGTCGAATTGGTTGATGTTTTTCGCGATGAAGGTCCATTGCACGTCCCAAGTGTCTATGTAGAGTAGGACGGAGCGGGTATTGGGGTGGTTTACCAAGAAATTCAAGAAGGCGGTTTGCTGGTTTTTTAGTTTTTCGTTGAGCAGGAAGTAGACTTCAAAGGTAGTGTAGTCAAATCGGCTGACATTGACTACGGGGAAAAAGTTGAGTAGGACGTTTTCGTGTTGGAGGCGCTTGATCCGATACGCGACTGCATCCCGGCTGAGCAGCACTTTTTGCGCAATTTCCGAGGCAGGCATGCGGCTGTTCTCGCATAGCAGCGAGATGATCTTGCGGTCTTTCACATCAATTTTGACTTTTTTGAGGTCTCTTGAGATACGTCCAAATGGCTTCATTTTATTCGAAAAATGAGTTATAGCTTATATATTTTACGGTAAAAACGTAGATTTAAAGGAAGAGTTTCTTATGTATCTTTTGCGTACGGGGTGATACGCAAAAGCGTGGAGAAAAGAAAATGACAGAAGAAAAATCAAGTGGTTCAAGCAGTTCCGGTTTAGGTTGCTTAGCTCCAATGGTGGGTATCGCCAGTTTGGTGGCCACCTTTGCATTAGGTCCGACTGATCTAGGGCGATCAGTATACAATCAGATCATCGGAGACACTCCAGTATTAAAAAGGCAGTTGGTGGAGTATTGCCGTCGTGACATGATGTCAACCCATCCATGAGAGCCCGCTTCATCCATCGAGCGCAGGCTAGGGAATGAATTAAGGTACCATTTCCAGAACGCAGGTCCTGAGTCAGAAACATTAGGAATTGATCCGAATCAGGTCAGCATCGAAACGCTTTGGGATGCCTCAGAAGATCATGCGCAGTCTTTGTACAACGACGGAATTAGATTCCGTCGGGTACAAGCAAGCTAAGAGCTTGCTTTGTATCAGCGTTGGGTCTGGCCTTCATTGGAATAAATAATAAGTTCTATTTTTTTAATTTTTATCGCAGAGTAGGAATGTAAGTCGATTGTAGGGATGCTTGTAGGGACTCAGCTTTTGGAGTTCGCGCAGCGAGTTCAAGCCTGTATTGAATCTTAGACAAGGGGGTGTTGGCTCCGTTGAGATAAGTTTCACAGTGGGCGTGGGGGCCGGTGGCGTTTCCATTCTTAGTGATACGTAATATAGGCATGCCTGGTTTAAGATAAGTGCCAGGTTCTACTAGGGGAATGCCGTGGAGGATTCTTTCATCGAGTGCGAAGGGGAGTCCTTGGAATTGGATGTCAATGAGTGCACCGGCGTGTTGAAGCCCTATATTCGAACTGTTTTTGGCTTCTTGGGGAGAAACAACAGTTCGGACGCGAGCCGTTTCACCAAGGCCGAATCCAGTGTAGATAACTTCGCCTTCTGCTGGAATGTCGAATCCGTCATGGTAATCTGGTTTTCCGTTTAATGTGCGCCAGCCGCGAGAGCTTCCTACTTTATTGTAGACAGTTCCGTCGCTTCCGCGGATCTCGAAAGGGAAGGGCATGCATCGTTTTCCTTGGCAGACCTGGGAAGGGAAAGACGGTATGTAAGCGGTGGAAGGGGGGGGTGGAATATTGAAAGGCCGAGCAGCAGGTTTTTTGGGTTCAAGGATTTGTTCAAGCTTCTGGGGGGGAGGTAGTGCAGGTGGTGGAGGGATTGGTGTGGGTTCATGTCGAGCAGCGACTGGTGGGGATTGGAAGGATTCAGATGCATGTGCGTCAGCTTGCGGAGTAAGGAGACTGTAGGCCGTGACTCCAATCGTAAGGCCAATGCCTGCTAGAGCTGC
>CAYOJS010000022.1:5792-12745 GCA_964404345.1 uncultured Methanosarcinales archaeon | reverse complement strand
CTCTGGTTGAATGCCTAGGTCTAAAATCGGAAAGCCTTGTACGAGATGTTGACCGGGGGGAGTGCGGCTGGGATGCACTTCATGTTTGCCTTGCTTACGGAAGAGTGCTAAAAGCTTTTCTTTGGCGGTGATTTTATGAGGGTCGAACTTCATTGTTTGCTTCTCTTCTTTTTCTTTATAAATCTTGGTTTATAGGGGTATGAGAAACTTTTTAAACTGCATTGACATCACCTTCATATATTATCATACATTTGGGGGGGTACTCAACATGGAACTTGTAAGCTTTACCAAAGGCACGGAAGATGCCAAATACGTCAATAAATTGATTTGTACTGAGGAACATTACGTTGTAAAACAAATCGAGCATCGCAACGGACGCTTCTATATGCGCCTTAAGAAACGAGCTATTCAATTTTAACTCTCTTTTCTTTTTTTGACTTCTTAAGCTGCTTTAGATGTCAGAATTTCACATAACAAATCAGATATAGTGCGAAATTCTGAGCATGACCAAGAATCACTTTATCGACTTAAACTTGATGAGTTACCCGTCGCTTTTTCTTTTTAAGGTGATTCTTGACAAAATATTCCAAGCAATCCATGGCACAACAATACACTTGCTGCCTAAAATCGGAAGGGCCGAACTGCAAGACCAAGGCGTCAACGGGAGGCTTATTATGACACGTAGGACAGACCTTGTTCTCGTCCTCGAAAAAGGCTAGGCGCTCCTCCACTAAGTCTCGTAAGATCCCCTGCTCTAGATCCATGTGAATCTTTTGTAAGTCCTCCAAGCTCATTTCGTTAATGATCTTCATGAGCCGATTCATACCTTTCTTTCCTGCTGCCGACGTATATAAATCTTCCTCCGCAAAGTTGGTGTGAAATCCTGTCGGGTAGCAGCGACGATTCGCTTTATATATGTTTTTCTCTAGTGCGGTACCTCCCCGTAAGTCCTCAGGAAACAATTTCCTGGGACTCCCAAGAACCCTGTTCTTGAGGAGGGACAACCCCTTCCGCAGTTGAGGGCATCTTTGGCTGTATCGCTCATAAATAGGCGCTGCCACTCCATTTCACACCAACCTCTCCTCTACACAAAGTTTTTAAAGTCGTTCAGTTTTTTTAGAGGTCATGAGTGACGATGATTTGGGTCTTGATCGAATGGATGGCACCCATCGAGGCTCTAAAAAAATCCATAAGAAGTTCAAAAAACAACACGGAAGCGACACCGGAAAAGTTATTCTCTACATCTTCCTCGTCCTCTTGGCCTTAGTTATCATCGTTAATATGTATACTATTCTTAACCTCAAAAAAGAAATTCAAGAGAAAAAAGTAGCTGCTGAAGAAGAACTACGCCCCGCCAACCTCAATTTATACCTGCTCAAAGACCCTAGTTGCTCAGATTGCCTTGATTTATCCCCCTTAGTAGGCTCTATTAAGAATAGCAATGTGAAGATTCAACTCCAAAAAGAAGTCCTGCTCGGTACGGATGAAGCCAAAGCCCTTGTCCCTGCCTATCAGCTTAAAAAAGCTCCTGCACTTGTTGTTACCGGAGAAATTGACAAACTACCCCCCACCACCTTTGAAAAACGAGGTGATGGCCTTGTATTTGAAGCTAGCACTCCTCCCTTCACCATCATTGTTACAGGTGAGATCCTCGGTTTGATTACAGCCACTATTGTGAATGATACAGGCTGTGCTGTCTGCTTTGACATCACCCAATACCTGCTCCTCTTTGAAAAAGCCGGCTTCCACATCACCAACCTAAAGACTGTGGATTCCAAATCTGCGGAAGGAGAAAGCCTCATCCAAACCTATAAAATCAGCAAACTCCCCAGTGTCGTCCTCAGTAAAGACATGGATGTATACCCAAACATTACCAAGATCTGGAGCCAACTCGGCACGATTGAATCGGATGGAAGCTTTATCCTGCGAGAAGCCAACCCCCCCTATAAAGACCTTGATACGAACAAGATTCGAGGCCTGATCGGTGTCACGTACCTCGTTGAAGCCAACTGCACCCAGTGCTACAATGTCCTGCTTCACAAAAAAATACTCAACAACTTCGGCGTTATCTTCGGAGAAGAAAAGACATATGATGCCTTTAGCGAGACTGGAAAAGGGGTTGTGAACCAGTATAATATCACTAAAGTACCGACTGTGATCTTAGATTCAGAAGGAAGTGCTTACCCCAGCCTTGTACGCGTCTGGAACCAAGTCGGCACGATTGAAAACGGTGCCTTTGTCTTTAGAAGAGTCGAATCTCTGGGGGCATATCATGACCTGGTGTCGGATCAGATCGTGACGTCGAAGAAAGAAGAAGCCGTCCCTGCTGCTTCCTAAACATTTAAATACCCTGCATTCTGAGATTTCTCCATGAGTATTTCCTTCATCCATCGGATGTTTTTGGATGCGCAAAAACGCAAGTACGCGATTGGCGCCTTCAATTTCTCTACGAGTGAAATTCTCAAAGGCATCTTTTTGGGAGCGCACAACGTAAGAGCACCGATCATCGTCGAGGCGAGCGAAGGAGAACAAGCTTTCTTCTTCAATGAAAAGGTAGGTGCTGAAGAAACCGTAGCGGTTGTAAATACGTTCAAGAAGTATCACAAGAACAAGATGATCCTTCACGCAGATCATCACAAAAGCTTCGAAGCCATCAAGACCGTCATTGATGCTGGTTACCCCTCAGTCCACATTGATGCCAGCGAGTATAACTATGAAAAGAACCTACGACTCACGAAGCGCGTTGTGGACTATGCGCATAAACACGATGTGTGGGTGGAAGGCGAACTCGGTCATGTAGCTGGAACAAGCTCTCTGCATAAAAATGTAGATATCCACGACTTCGTCAAAGGCATGGCTGAGACGGATCCGTATCAAGCTCGCGAATTTGTTGAAAAAACAGGCGTGAATGCCCTCGCCATCATGGTCGGAAATGCCCATGGCCTCTATAAAGGTGCCAAGCAACTTGACTTTGATCGCATTGCTGCCATCAAAAAGGCGACGAAAGCCTTCCTCGTACTGCATGGCGGAAGTGGAACGCCCGATACTTCGTATCAAAAAGCCATTAAACTTGGCATCAATAAGATCAACATCAATACGGAAATGCGCGTAGCCTTTGCCAAGGCCTTGCACCGGAGCATTCATTCCATGCAAGAACTAACCCCTTACAAGTACATGGCGAACGCCATCGAAGAAGTGCGCAAAGTTGTCGAGCATAAGCTCACGATTTACGGAGCGCGAAATAAACTCTGAGGCCCTCATGCTAAAACTCGAACTCAACAATGTTCTCTTGGCCATTACCTCTCTCCTGCAAACCACTTTACATGACATCCAATACCGTCCTGTGCCGGACTTTGCAAGCTATGTTCCCAATCTTTCCCAAATCTACGACCTTGCCACCCAATTTGGAAACCTTGAACACTTCATCATTGCAGGACGGGGGGGAAGCATCACCGGCTTTCAAGCCCTGTGGAATGCCCTTGGGCGGTTTGCGACTACGAAAGACGTTCACATCTTAAACACGACAGACCCTGAACGCATCCTTTACCTTAAAAACAGGTGCCCCCTTTACACAACGCTCTTTATTATCATTAGCAAAAGCGGAACCACTGTTGACCTCCTCGAAGACTTTTTTTCCTTTTCCGAATACAAAAAATTGATTATCACCGAGGTGGGTGAAGGAACACTAAGACAACTTGCCCAGAAACTAGACTTACCAGTGATTGAGCATCCCAATGTGGGCGGAAGGTTTTCTGCCAACACGGAATGCGCCTTATGCCCTGCTAGCATCCTCTACATTCCCGTCGACCAAATCCATGCAGGCTTCCAACACATCTATGACCAATGCCACCCCAATAAAACCTGGCAAGAAAACCCTGCCTTGCAACTTGCGCTATCCCTCTACTTACTTGAACAAAAAGGATACTCGGAGATTTACGTACCCATGTACGGAGAAGAACTCTATGGCTTTCAAGAATACATTGTGCAACTCATGCATGAAACAGTCTGCAAACAAGGGCAGGGACAGACGTTCTACACGGCTATGGCCCCGGAAGCTGAACACCACACCAATCAACGTTTCCTTGGCGGCAAGAAAAACGTGGCTGGACTGTTTTTGAAAGTTGACCAGCATGCGGATGCTGGTGTTACGCGCATTCCTGTTGAATTGAGAGGCATTCCCTTGCGCAATGGCAGCCTAGGAGATATTCATGATATTCCATTAACTCAAACCCTTCAATTTGAATATCAAGGAACGCTTCAAGATGCTGATAACCAGGGTATCCCGACGTTGACTATTTCATTGGATAAAGTTACTCCGTTTACTGTTGGAGAACTATTGGGTTTCTGGCAGTACGTGGCGGTGTATTCGGCTTGGTTGCGTGGTGTCAATCCATTTGATCAACCTGCGGTTGAGAATTCAAAGAAGATCAGCTTTGAATTAAGGAAAAATTATGGACGGGTTTGAACCTAGTTAGACTTCTTTCAACACAATACTTGTCTGCGTCTTGTCCACACCAAGCACATTGCGAAGCCTTTCTGTCACGATCTCGTTTAACTCAGGGATGTCTCTGGCTAGGACTTTTACTAAGATGTCGGAGCCGCCTGTCATGATCCTTACCTCTTGAACGCCCTCAATCTTTTTGATTTCCTCGGCCACATTGGTCTGGCTGATTTTTTCTTCAACGCCTCCGGCTTGATAGTTGACACTGATTCCGATGTATGCCGGAACGGGCTTACCTAACTTGTTGTGATCTAAGTTTAACGTGTAGTTCAGAATGATTTTTTCCCTTTCTAGCTTCTTGATGCGATTGTGAATGGTGGTGATGGGGATGCGCAATTTTTTGCTCAACTGGCTGGTGGTCTGCTTACTGTCCATTACTAATGCGTGGATGATGGCCCGGTCTTTCTCGTCGATCTTCATAAATGTGGAATAATTTCCCATTTTTAATAAATATTTCGCTTTTTATGGAAGGTTTTACCACTTTTTATGGAATATATTAATATAATTCTAGCTGATTCTGGCATTATGATTCCAACTTTACTTGATCCCTTCGGCACCCAAGTTATCCAAGAAATTCTCGATGGAGAAATCAACCTCAAAGAAGTCCACCAAACCCTTCTGGGTAACTCCCAAAACCTATTGTAGCCCATGCGCAGCAGAAACCTCCCCATGAACTCTTTACAAACTTACTCAGAAAACAAAAAAGTACTTGGAAGAGTCCTCATCCTTAGCTTGGGAGGTATGGCCATTGAAAAGATCTCGGACAACCTCAATGAGAACCTGCACCAATCCCTTGACCTTGTTCCTTACCTGAAAGATGGAGCGGGAAAGATTGACTATATTGCCTTGGTTCAAAAAGACAGTTCGGACTTGACTTCTTTTGACGTTGCGAGCATTGCCCAAACCATCCGCACGTACAAAAATGACTATGACGGTTTTGTCGTGATTGGAGGCATGGACAGCATGCCCTATTCTGCTGCGGCAACTGCGTACGCTCTACGAGGACTGGGTGCGCCTGTCATATTCACTGGAGCGACGCAAAGCGCTCGAGATTGGGATTCTGATTTTAGATTGAACCTACCTAACGCTGTTAAAGTGGCTGTCATGGGTGCTACGGATGTCAACGCGTCAAGCGTGGGAGAAGTTGCCATCATTTTTGACGACTCCCTTCTCCGAGCGACTGCTGCCATTAACCGCGGCACACGAAGCAACAATCCCATCATCACTCCTCGCCTTCCTAAAATCGGAGATGTAGGATGGACTGTGAAAATCATGGGGCACTGCAAACCTCGCCACCCCTCCCAACTCAACTACTCTCATAATACCAATGTCAACGTGGCCTACTTTGACCTAGTATCCGAAACTCACTTGAGCAGCTTTGATTGCATGATCAACGACAAGACGATCCAAGGAGTTATCATCGGAGCCTTTGGTGCAGGCAATATCCCTTCCAAACTCATCCCATCCATCCATAAGGCTGTCTATGATAAAGGGAAAGCCATTGGCGTTATCACCAACTGCAAAAAAGGAAGCTCAGATATGGGGCTTTACAATGTTGGGGCTGTTGCTGTAAAGGCTGGTGCCTTATCCCTTGGACCCATGACCAAGGCCGCTGCTGTAGAAAAGATGCGGTATGCCTTGAACAATGCTCGTGGAGATGATAAGTTCAAATACCTCCAAGATGCTGCTCGATTGCTATTGACTGCTGTTGCAGATGAACTCCCTGAGAACTTCTCCCGTGACATGGTAAACTTGCTTCGCGAACGTTTCAACGGAGAAATTCCTCCCCTTGAGACTTTTTACAAACCCTACAAAAACGATCGATTTAATTATGAAATCAAGACCTACTCTCGATCCAAAAACACACTCCACCAGGTACTTGCCATTAGTATGGGCGGAACGTTCTTTCAAGAACCCAACCCTGAAGGCTTGCTTGCCCCCACCCAACGCACGGTGGGAGAACTTTTCGATACCAAACTCAAAGGACTGGATCGGTTTGTTTCCCTTGATTATATCGAGCTAGCTAACTTAGACAGCAGTGAAATGGAGCATCGCATTCGCGCTGAACTCGCCCGAGTCATTGCCCAAAACATTTCTAAGTATGACGGGATCGTTGTGCTGCACGGAACCGACACTCTTGCCTACAGTGCAGCTTCCCTGTCTTTTATGCTCGTAGGCATTGAGAAAGACATTGTATTCACTGGCGCGCAGAAGCCTGGCTTCGGGTCATCTGATTTTGATCGAAACTTCATCAAGTCCATCAAAGCCATCCTTGTCCGGCTCAAGGAACCTGAGAAAAACCGAGTCAAAGCAGGTGTTAAAATTGCGTTTGGAGACAAACTCATGATCGGCACTACTGTTATTAAGGAAGATGAACACGGCATCAATGCCTTTGCCCCTGTCGAAAAACATGCTCTTGCCGGCACCCTAAGCCACCACGTGGAGCTTCATG
>CAYOJS010000022.1:4823-5769 GCA_964404345.1 uncultured Methanosarcinales archaeon | reverse complement strand
CGAGACATCAAAAAGAGGCCCTTTACCCTGTTTACCGCTTTCGACACGAAAGTAGCTTATTACGAATGCATCAATGCGATCGACATCAAACAATTTGAGAATTTTGTCGACAACCCCGACATTTCAGCTATTCTCATTGGAGGGTATGATGAAGGCAATATGCCCATGCAGATGAAATACTATATTGCGACGGCTGTCAATTCATAAAACAAGCCTATCTGCTTTGTCGCCAACACCGACAATGGCGTTGCTGAAATGACACTTGATGGCCGTAAGGGACAATTTATCCGCGCTGGAGCCATAGCACTGGGTGACATGATCAAAGAAAGCGCCTTCCAGAAACTATGCTTTGCCATGGGCATTGCCAACAAACAAGAAGGCTTGCGAGGACGGGACAAGATCGAATTTGTACGTAAAATCATGCACACTAACTTTGTTGGCGAGATCTCAGACAAGTACTGTGAATTGGGAGATAAAGTGTATAAAGGCTTGCTTACGGATCGAGTGTTTACAGATGAAGACTTCCAGAAAGCCCTTCAAGCGGTGAAAGAAGAACCCAGCCCTTCTTTTGTGACTATCAAGAAAAAATCAGACAAGAAGAATTAAAGAATCATCCTCCCCGCATCCTTTCTTTTGTAATCCAAACCAGTCTGTTGCTTTGGAGTCCAGGCCGGACCAGTCGCTGAGAGAATTTCCATGTTCGGAGAAGGATCGAAGAAAAAGGGATGATTCTTTGGGATAAAAACAACGGACTGCTTTTGCAAGACAAAGCGCTGATCTCCTTCTTTTGTTTTCACTATTACACTTCCCTTTCCTTTTAATAGCATAACCATTTCGTCGACTTTCTTGCTTACAAGATATCCTGTTGCTGGGAAACGCTTTCGGTGAATTCCGATGCCAAGGGCTAGGTCTTTGCACTCCCGCCAACTGAAGTACTCTAAGAACT
>CAYOJS010000022.1:4028-4813 GCA_964404345.1 uncultured Methanosarcinales archaeon | reverse complement strand
CTCTCCACTGGATGTGCAGACTTTGTTGGTTTACTTTCTTTTCACCATCAACGGCTTGTTCAGCATACAGGTTTGGATTTACTGAGGATATATAAAAATTGCCTTGTACTAGAATAGTGACAAGGTTTTGTTTATAAAGAAAAGATCGTACGGGAAAGGGATGAAATCACTCAAGTTCTAGTGTTTTTTTCTCAAATCCGAATAAGGGCTCGTAAATTAACTCGATCTTAGAAGGCTTCAGACGATACCAAGACTGGCCCTCTTCCAGAGTCCAAGGCGTTGTTCGGCCTTTCTTGGCGTTGTAAGCCAACGCGATTTTTTGGTTCGAATCTGGAACTTTTTCTGCGATTCCCTCCACCTGCAGACCGATGTCCTTGTCCTTTGTGCTTGTGCTGAGTGTGATCGTACCGGCCACGTTAGGTTTTTTCATCAATGCGACGGAGTGACGAACGTTGTCGTACGAAAACCAATAGATGTTGAATTCCTCGTCATGCACATAGACCAGATCCGTAACCCAAACACCCCCTTCATCTGTTGTTCCTAGACTGATCACATAGCCTTTTTCCAGAATTTCCTTCACTAGATTCTTTACCTCTTCCATAGAAATCACTTTTGCTTGTCAAACTTCTCCTTAGCTGCCTGCTCCTTCCAATAAATGACATGGCTGGCTCGCTTCTCAAACAAGGCAATCGCGGTTTGGATGATGTCGCTCTGGAAGTCCTTCAGGTTTTCTTTAACGAAGATCTTCTTCGCGTCCTTGATGCATTCCTCCATCAAGTGGCGGG
>CAYOJS010000022.1:1598-4018 GCA_964404345.1 uncultured Methanosarcinales archaeon | reverse complement strand
TTTTCTTCACCCTCAGTTAAGTAGACTTCCTCCCACTTTGGATAGATTGTTTTATCCGTCGTCTTTGGAAAGGATTTGCTGAAGGGCATGGTCTTGGGAAATGACAGCGGTTAATAAATGTTTGGTGTGTCAAAAACCGTCAATTACATATGATAAACGGTTTTTGATCACGATCAGAATTCCAGTTATTAGTTTTCCCATTTGTTTGGAATTCTGACGGAGGAAAAAAGACGAATCAGAACAATTTCTCCTTCTTCTTGATGGCTGTTGGCGCATCTCCACCGTGCCAGGTGAAACGAGGACGGATCTTGATCGGGAAGACCTTTTCGTTGCTGTCATCTAGAACGAGGGCGGCACCCTTTTCTCGCGGAAGATCATCTAAGAGCTTATCTAAACCTTCTCGAAGATAGGACTGCATGAGTGCACCCAAAGCATCGGTATCCATCTTGGCTGTGATGCGGTGACTGATCAAAATATCAGACTGGGTCATGACATCGGTATGAATCTTACCTGGCTGCTGAGTAGCTAAAATGAGTGAAATGCCTGGCTGACGGCCTTCTCTTAAAATGGTGACTAACGGATCGGTAGCAGCTGTTTTGCCATCCCGAGGCATAAATTCATGCGCCTCATCCACGACCAACCATACTAGAGGGAAGTCTTGCTTTTCTTCCCCTTCCTCGTCGATGAAGCTGATCTTTGCATTGATGTCCTTGAACTCTTCCTCCAGGCGATTCACCATACGTTGAATGAACAATTTCTGAGCAACCACTCCCACGACTAAGGATTTGATCCCCCAACTTCCAGGGATTGTGGCATAGGCAGAAACATCCAAGACAGTGACTTGGCCTCCTTTGGCTAGTTCGCTGATGGGTGTACCATTCTTGTCGAAAACTCCCCAGTTTTGCGCGTTTAAGAAACGGTTTTTGACAGCGGCTCGAACGGTCGGATCAAATTCTTTATTCTTATCTACTTCGTTTATGATATCAGGAATGTCATAATCTTTCTCCTTTTCTTTCAAATCATGAACCACTCGCTCCATGAGAACATTGACTGGGTCGTTGTTTGACAGCTCAAATGCCAATTGCCAATCTCTGGAATCCAGCTCTGAAGGCTTGATGGCGAAGGGATGATCTGTAGGGATTCCCTTGTCTTTGTATTCTTTGTAATACCCCGCGGGTGTGTAAATTGTAACGTTCAAAGGCTTTAACGGAAGCCCCCATTCCTCCAGCAACTCTTTATCCTTATGATTGGGGTAACGCATGGTCCAGTAAATACCCATGGTATCTAGCAAGATAATGGAAATGTTATTCTTAATCTCTGGAGGCAAGTCTGCCATGCCTTCTGCAATAACACCCATAGTGTAGGATTTACCACCGCCTCGCTTACCCACGATGAAAACCACGTGAGAGCGGTTCATGTCCATATATACTTTATTGGACAGCGAAGTGCGCTGGCCCATCTTCACATAATGCTTCCCAAGAAAGATCGTACCGGCATCGCCGAACTTTTGACGATCCGACTCCAAACGGCCGATGATGATATCGTACATGCTTAAACCTCGAATTACTCCTTTAAATAGTCTATGTTTGCCTAGAAAGGCTTTTATATTCTTCCGCACCCCTGACTGGTATGGAAGATGAATGTAATGTCCCTGTAATTCCCTGTTGGATGACCCTGAACTTCTCTCCCCAGACTGGAAATATGTTTTGCATTCCTTTACCCTTAACTCTTCTTCTGATCAATATGCGCTCACTCTTAAATTCAACCTTATTAAACAAAAGAGTAAATCTCAGTCTTTATTCTTTACTTTGGCTATTGACCCTAAAACTTTTGTCAAACACTTCTTGATGTTAGAATCTTGATATCAGGAACTCGCCCTTCGCAAACCTTGTCTTTTAAGTCAAGATAACAAAAATCTTTAGGATTTTTTGGACTTCCAGAAATGCCGTGCATTTCTGTTAGTAAGAAGAGGAGAGTTCCTGGGATGAACAACTCCGTTTTTTGTCCGGATATGCTCAGAAAAGCTTTGACTTTTCTGGCATGCCGGAACGTTCCAGTTCCGAGCACTCCAGCCTCTAGACTGGAGTTGTTCATTTTATTATTCAGAAATCAGTGTTGTATACAACCAGCCCTAGATCTGCAACGTGGGAAGCCAAGATACCTAAAAAGCCCATGACGTAAGGGGCAGGCAGTTCGCAATGTTCCTTGATATAAGTAGACAGCTTTTCTCGAATCAACCGTGTTTCTTCGATGGTGGCTCCAGCTAGCTTGCGATCGTGTGTTATGTAAGCTTTAATCGCGCTTTCATACGTTGAAAGAATTTGGCCAGTACACTCTATAAAATCCTTGGTGATTTTTGCCTTGGTCTTCTTCAGCAGATGAGCTTCACATAACTGTTTTGCCATTTGCTTAATATGGTC
>CAYOJS010000022.1:0-1588 GCA_964404345.1 uncultured Methanosarcinales archaeon | reverse complement strand
GCCTCTGTGAGCTCCATCTTGATCAAGCCCCTGAAATGTGTGCTTTTGATTGCTTTTGTCAAGATGCGCGTAGCGAAATACATCTGACGGTTTACTTCACGATCACTGTCCGCGATAGAACCAGGGTCGCCTTTTCCCTTAAAAAGACTCAAAAGCTCCTCAAACATCGTCTTTGTGATCAGAGCCATACGTCGAATGATATTACTGACATGCGTGTTTGTCACATCGGAAAAGACCTTCGCTATGATTTTGCTGTTTGAGACTTCCATAATCTCAAGACCAATAAGCTCGTTCAACATTTCTCGGATTTCGCCTACCTTGCTCTGCACGCTCCCTGTTAAGTTAATGATTGAGTAATCGTTGATGTAAGCGGTGATTAGTTCTCGCTCTAACTCTTTAGAACTCTTGTCATTAACACTTAATGTGACTTCTTTGATGAGTTCCTGCTGCTCGCCTAACTTTGGCGAGATTTCAAGCTTTTCTGGGCTTTTTTCCTGGATTAGGATCAGATCCCCCTTTACAAGGGCGTTTTCCGTCACCCATTTTTTTGGAAGGGTGATACTGTAGGTTGCCTTTCCAAAAGCGATAAGCTTGCGTAATTCCATGTTTTTCCCCTCTTAATTCTTACATTGGATAAGATGTATATATATTTTTCTCTTTTCAGGTTATAAGGTTCTATAAGGGGGGTTTTTAAGACTTTCTTTTTTTATTATACCTCCTCTAGGCTTTTTTTTCTCGTCGACGTTATTTTAGATTCCGGATAAACCGTAAATCTTTCGGTAATGTATATACATTTATTCAAATATATAAAGTATCAAGGAAATCTTTTTATAAGATAGCATCTACCCCCCTCATTAGAGATAGTTAGAAGAGGGGGTGGAAGCATGAAAAAAGAGACATACGAGTTTGAACTCGAAAAGGACGAGTTCGAAGAGGTCGGTGCACCCCTCGAAGATGCGCCGGAACACCGCGAAGAAACCGAAGCTGAGTTCGATGAAATCTATTCGGATGATGCCATCGAAGACTTACTGGTTAACGATGAAGTGAGCAGCTTCGAAGCAGGCTTCATGCATGGCTACCTTGAAGAAGCGGAGGATGGAGCATGAGGCGCGGGTTGCTGTACGTAAAAAACAATCAAACCGTCATCTCCACGAGCCAAGGCACTACCGTTATCAACATCGGAAGCCTAGACTACTTATGCAACAAGATGCTTACGCAGTTGCTGGAGGAAAGGATTATCGTACAGATTAGCGATAAACCCTGCGATACCTTCACTTTCGACGAAGAAGACGAAACACTTATTCAACACTACCTCGGAAGAAAGAATGAGTTCCTAAAAACTCTTTATTTTTCTTATCTTATTTTGGCATTAATTCATCTATTTGTTGTATGGTCTCTCTAAATAGATCGTCTATCTCTCTGTTTGGATCCTTCATGACCAGCTTTGCATCTCTTCTTAAAACGTTGTCCCTTTCCATCCTCCAACGATTACTAACTGCATCTGTAATCAATCCTATTCTGCCTTTGAGTAGACCCCTCCAGAACCCCAATCGCGTAAGCTCTTCTTTTAAGTCTCTGAGTACTATAA
>CAYOJS010000021.1:10063-13342 GCA_964404345.1 uncultured Methanosarcinales archaeon | reverse complement strand
TCTCTAAGCAGCCAGGGTCAATTAAGTCGATTAAATTGTCTCCATCATTATCGATTCCGTCTTGACATTGGGCCTTGGGAAGTGTTTCATCGTTGTCTTGAAAAGAAGAACAGCTGAAATCATTTGGATAATCTTTAGCTGCATCTAGGTCATTATCCACCCCATCTTGACATTGAGAGAAAGGGGTGAATTCTGTATTCCGCTTCGGATCTCCCAGGCAACTGTAATCTGCTAAATCCACTGCTCCGTCACCGTCGTTGTCAATACCATCTTGACATTGACTCGTGCCATCCCCTTCATTATTATCTTGATTGTTCGCACAGCCCGGATCGGCTAGGTCGATCAAGCTGTCTGCGTCGTTGTCGATTCCGTCTTGGCATTGTGCTTGAGGGTTGGTCTCGTCGTTGTCGGAAGGTGAATTACAACTGAAATCACCCATGTCTGTGAAACCATCGCCATCGTTGTCGATTCCATCTTGACACTGTGAGGTTGCACTGGCCTCGCTGTTGTTTTGTGAATCCCCCCCACAACCAGGATCGGCTAAGTCTATCAAGCTGTCGCCGTCGTTGTCCAGAGTATCTTGACACTGTGATTTAGGAAGGGTTTCATTGTCTCTCGAGGCATTACCTAAACAGCTGAAATCAGTTAAGTCGACTGCGCTGTCTCCATCGTTGTCAATTCCATCTTGACATTGTCCGATCTCTGAATTTCTACTTAGATTTCCTTGACAACCCGGATCGGATGTATCGATAAACGTGTCTAGGTCGTTGTCAATCCCGTCATCACATGCATTGGTGCCATGTTCGTCATTGTCTAAAGGAGAGAAACAACCTGGGTCTTGAGGGAAGTCGATTGCACTGTCTCCATCATTATCAATTGCATCATCGCAGGCGAGGGTTCCCCGCTCACTATTGTCGGATGGAGAAGTGCAGCCTGGATCTTGAGGGTAATCTGTTAAGCCATCGTTATCATTGTCGATTCCATCGTCGCAGGCGATGGTTCCTTGTTCGTTATTGTCTGTTGGAGAACTGCATCCAGGATCTTGCGGATGGTCGATTTTGGTGTCGTTGTCATTGTCGATGCCGTCATCGCAGGCGATGGTTCCCTGCTCGCTGGGGTCGCTAAATGAAGCACAACCTGGGTCTGCGGGGAAATCGATGAAAGTATCTGCATCGTTATCTACGAAGTCATCGCAAGGTCCATCTACTTCGCTCGGATCGAGAGGGTTTACACAGCCTGGATCCCCCCCACTTGTGCGGAAATCGGCGAGGATATCTGCATCATTGGTTTCGTCAACTCCATTATCGCACACCAAAGAAGCACTGGTTTCCGTTGTATCTAAAAGACTGCTACACCCTGGATCGGCTAAGTCAATCAAACCATCGTTATCATTATCTGTTCCATCGTTGCATGCTGGGTTATTTGCCACTTTAAAGGCCACGTCAAACGACTCAAAAGCAACTGAACCTGTATTCACGCTGAGAGCGGTGTCTCCATAATTGGCGATGCTTCCTCCTGAAGCTATGCGGAAACTACCCAACTCGCTTGCACTGTCCATGCGAATCCCTAAAAGTTTTATAGTGGTACTCGTGTCTGTAGGAACGGAGTACAGTGCCAACCATCTCCCCTGATTTGCATAGCTCGAAAAAGTAGTTGTAGCACTCGTGCATGAAGGATTGCAGGTTCGTTGGCTGAGTGTTGCTCCGTTCGCATCCGTATCCCAGATTAACTTACCATCGTTTACAGAAGCGTTCCAATCCATACTTGCCGGGCGGGACGTGCTCAGATCCACGGCTGTGTCGATGTTGCTGGTTACTGTCCATCCTAATCCATTCCAATACGATGTTCCTAAATCCTGTCCGCTATCTACGAAGACGGCTTGCAAACCTCCTGAAACGGCTTGAGGCTTTAGCTGAATCCAAGATGCATCTAAATTATCCCCCGTATCCACATCAAATCCAGGAGTGACTGTCCAACCTCCTGCCCAGTAATGAGCTGAGACGTTTCCATTGGTGCTGTCCCCGCCAAGTACCATTCCTTTTCCATCTGAAGCATAAGACACGGCGAGCGCTTCAAAACCACTGGTGGCTGTCGCTAAGTCTGTAATGCCCCGCTGATTGCCCCAATTGATTCCACTCCACACCCACGCATTGATATCGGAATTGGTAGAATCTACAGCCCCCAATAAAATTTCATTCGTTCCTGCCCCGGCGATTTTGGGAGCCAGACGCATCCAGCTGTATTGCACGTCGGTTGCATGCCCTACGTCATCCACACAAATCGGATTGGACCAGTTCAGTGAGGCAGCTGATGAGGCGCGATACATCCAATCACACGTCGTACTGGTATTCACGGCAGCATAGGCTAAAACTGCATTTCCTGTTGTGGTCTCA
The DNA here is from genome assembly GCA_964404345.1 of uncultured Methanosarcinales archaeon. Classification (GTDB taxonomy): domain Archaea; phylum Nanobdellota; class Nanobdellia; order Woesearchaeales; family SM23-78; genus JBBSWA01. Next base: position 10,949 of record CAYOJS010000021.1, on the reverse strand, counting down.
AAGGCCACATCAAATCGTCGGCTGCTGGTTGCAGGAGCAGTTGCCCACACCTGCCCTAAATTATTTGTTACGGACCAAGTTGCCCCATCTAGGGATATATATGCATCTAGGAAACCATCATCGCCTTGAGTTACAATAACCACTTCTGCAGTGATCGGACTGTAACGGATCAAGGCATACCTAACCGGAGACCCTGTGGAAGGCAGCTCTGCTTCCGAACTCCAAGAACCTGTGCCTGTTGAATTCCAGAAACGTACCTTCGGGCAATTTAAGCCACACGCTCCTGAACTGCTTCTGTATACGACCGTAGCGTTCAATGCCGTTGCTACCACACTTAAGATTAATAGAAAGCTTACTAGGAGCAACCCCTGTCGATAAAACCCCTTAAAATAGTTCCCCAATGGAGTGAGCCTTGCGCTCAATACGCCACCTCTTCCCCTTACCTTCCTCTTAACGCTTTAAATACTTTTTGTCCCTTATACTCTATAAGTAGAGAACACTAAACTATTTCTAGCACAAACCATATAAAGTGCCTTGATTTCAATCTCCTCATGGAAAATGTCATTATCCTCGGAGCAGGCATTGCCGGCTATACGGCCGCGATTTACACGGCAAGGGCCAACCTTAAACCTCTCTTGGTCGGGGGCCCTGAAGTGGGTGGGCAACTAACCTTAACGACAAAAGTTGAGAATTATCCGGGCTTTCCCAACGGAGTACAAGGCCCTGAGCTCATGCAGATGATGCGCAAACAAGCTGAGAAATTCGGAACACGGTTTATTGAAGGAGTCGTCAGGCGATTTGATGCTCTAAAAGAAGGATATGAGGTTCAAGTTGGAGAACAAGTTCTCCAGGCCAAGAGCATTATTATTGCGACCGGCGCCTCCGC
>CAYOJS010000021.1:3946-10053 GCA_964404345.1 uncultured Methanosarcinales archaeon | reverse complement strand
TTTTTCTACCGTGGAAAAGAAGTCGTTGTGATTGGGGGGGGGGATAGTGCCTGTGAAGAAGGCAATTTCTTGACTAAGTTTGCGAGCAAAGTCTACATTGTACATCGACGAGACCAGTTGCGCGCGAGTAAGATCATGCAAGACCGCATTCTGAATAACCCTAAAATTGAGGTGATTTGGAACAGTGCTGTGGAAGAAGTCCTTGGAGACGGACAACGCGTGAATGGCGTCAAGCTTAAAGATACCCAGACGGGGAAAGTGACGGAGAAAAAGATTGATGGGGTTTTTTTAGCCATTGGTCATGTGCCTAATACTCAGATCTTTCAAGGCAAAGTAGAATTGGATGAAAAAGGCTACTTGAAAACGGATCGATACATGCACACGGACTTACCTGGAGTCTTTGGCGCGGGAGACGTGCAAGATGTTAAGTATCGACAGGCCATCACGGCCGCAGGCACAGGATGCCAAGCAGCGATTGAAGTGGAGAAGTACTTGGAAAACCTGGAATCCTAGAGAAGCATTACGTTCTGCATTCCCTTGAAATCATGATCGCAGGTGATGAAAATAGCATTTTCCTGGTGAGCCGTGGCTAAATGAATGGCATCTGCTAAGCCGAATTTAGACTTTTTCGATCGAATATTATTTTTGAGTTTTCCAGACGCTAACGCAACTCGCAGACTTACTGGAAGTATATGCGCGTTTTCATGTATAAACATTAAATTCTCTTCAAAAGGAATTTTTTTGCGCTCAAACATGTCTGCCAATTCTGCAATGGCAATCATGGACGTAGCCAGTGACTTATGGCTTATTTCTGCCCAGATTTTCTTTCCCTTTTCAGATCCTTTAAAGTACTCTATCCATACGGAACTGTCCAAAACATAGTCATAGCTCATGGTGGAACTTCATTCGGTTTTCTTTCTTACTCCAAGACAAACCAGGATTGGCGCCGAACATGGAATTAGGCACTTTTAGGTCTTTTTTCAGCAACTCTTCAATGACTTGATCATAGGAAGGAGCTTGTTTGTTCTTCTTGGCGATTTCCAACAGCTGCTTGGTGGTTTCTGAGACTTGAATGGTGGTGGGCATTATCACTGTAACTATAACTATAGTTATAAAGGTTTCGGTTATTTTTTACTACTAAAAAGGGAATATTTATATATTGTGCTTGTTTAGCATCTCTTATGGCTTCACAAAAACTCGTTTCTACAGGTTTAATCGCTGCTCTAGGCGCAGCTCACAAAGAAGTAGAGGATTATGCTGTACAAGTTTGCGATGATGCTGGTTTAAGATTCGTCGTTACTTACCTGGATAATGAACAAAGAGGGAGTTCTGAAGGATTACGGGTACATCCCGGGCATGGGCCTGGGCTGAGCTCTGGAATGGGGGATTTGTTTTTACGGTTCAAACCTCTTAAGATAGATGAAATCACGGAGCCAGATAGGATTGGTATTGATGGTTATGGTTTTTGGAGTAGAGTTATTAGTCAGGGTGCGAAATGTTCCAGTTCCACTCGCTTTACCTATCTGACCTCTGCACAAGTAGGTGCTCACTATGAAAGATTCGGAGGAGTTAGACGGATGCAAGAAACCCTAGAAGAATCTTTGAGAAATGCTGGGAAAATTATAGGTTATCAAGGAGAAGTTATGCCTGCGCAGGAAACTTAGATTTGTTGAGCTTTCATTTTCATACTTTCACAAAAACTATATAAACCTCTTATGAGTTCTCGTGTTCATGTGCATTTCAACGAGTGCCCTTATTTCTATTATCCTTTAAGCTAGCTTGCTCTTTAAAAGGCAGGCGAAACAACCAATAATAGAAAGCAATATAAAGTTCGACGAGAGAACAAGAACAATGCCGTACGACCTTCAAACTGAAAAGAAGATGCGGGAACACTGGAAGAAGATCAACCTACTCAAACTGCTCGAGAAAAAGAATGCGGATGGGGAGGCTTATTTCCTGCTTGACGGTCCGCCGTACTCCAACAATGTGCCTCATGTAGGCCACATCCGGAATACCGTCTATAAGGACCTTTATGTTCGGCTTGCATTCCAACAAGGCAAAAAAGTGCTCTTTCAACCTGGCTTTGATACGCACGGATTGCCCATTGAAAACGTCGTTGAGAAAAAAATCGGTGTCAAAAGCAAACAAGACATTGAAAAGTACGGCATTGCCAAGTTCGTGCAGCTCTGCAAAGAAAACGCCACCCTGTTCAAAGATCTTTGGCTCGAGGTGTATGATCTGCTAGGAAGCTGGTACAGCTGGAAAGAACCCTATCTAACGTACCATAACAGCTACCTTGAAAGCGCCTGGTGGGCCTTCCAACGCATCTGGGAAAAAGACTGGGTCTACGAAGGAAAAAAACCAGTGACTTGGTGCCCACACTGTCAAACAGCCCTTGCCGGGTATGAAGTGACGGACAGCTACAAAAACGTGTCTGACCCAGCCGTCTATGTCAAATTCAAACTCAAAAACCAAGACGCTTACCTGCTTGTTTTTACCACGACACCCTGGACCCTGCCGAGCAATGTAGCTGTCTGCGCACACCCAGACAAAGAATATGTCAAAGTCAGCACAGACAAAGGAAACTTGATCCTTGCGAAAAGGCGCCTTGAATTCCTAGACCGCATCGAGGTCAAGTACAAGATCCTTGAAGAATTTCCCGGCAAAAAAATGGATGGCTGGGAATACGAACCCTTGGTTGATGTTCCTGTCCAAAAAGAACTGCAAAAAAACCCCAAAGCGTTGCGCGTGTATATGTCCATCCCCATGCTAAAAGAACGCGTGGCCAGCAAGATCCAAGAAAAAAAGGGAGTTGCCAAAAAAGACCTCTACGAAGACTTTGTTACAGTCGATGATGGCACAGGCTTAGTTCACACAGCGCCTGGACACGGCAAGACCGACTATGTGGTTGGAGAGCACTATGGGTTGCCTGCGCCGAGCCCTTTGAACGATGAATGTAGGTTTACTGATGACGTAGGGATCTACCAAGGACAGTTTGTAAAGGATGCGGATCATGCCATTGCCGAACACCTGCACAAAATCGGACAATTGCTGCACTACGAAAAAATAGAACACAGTTATCCATTATGCTGGCGATGCAAGACCCCGCTCATCTTCAAACTAAGCAACCAGTGGTTCATCCGCATCGAACCTGTGAAAGAAAAAATGCTCTTGAGTAATGAGGAAACCCAGTGGCAGCCAGAGTTTGCCAAAGAACGATTTAGAACCTGGGTGAGCAATGCCGAGGACTGGAACTTTTCTCGACAACGATATTGGGGTATCCCCATCCCCCTCTGGCGATGTCCCTGTGGAGAAATTAAAGTAATTAGCAGCCTTGAAGAACTCCAGGAAAACGCCACCACCCCTGTATCCAAGGACTTTGACCTTCACACAGCCAGTGTAGTTGAACTTAAGTGCTTATGCGGCAAAGCCATGAAACGCATTCCGGACATCTTTGATGTATGGTATGATGCCGGCTGTGCACCCTACGCGAGCCTGGGCTATCCCAAACACAACAAAGAACTTTTCGAACAACACTATCCGGTTTCCCGAATCAACGAAAGCCAAGACCAGATTCGCGGATGGTTCTATAGCCTTATGTTCTGCAGTGTTGCTGTCTTTGACAAAAGCCCCTTCCATGCCGTCAGCATGCCTGGATGGGTGGTGGATGAAAAAGGAGAAAAATTCAGCAAAAGCAGTAATATGCTGGAAGCCAAAAAAGTCCTTGAACAATTTGGAGCAGACGCGTTGCGATTCTACTACTGCTGGGATCTCGCACCGTATGAACTGCAAAAATTCAGCCTCGCCACGCTTAAAAACGACGTCACCAAGTACTTCAACATCCTCTGGAACCTGCACACTTATCTTTTGACGCAGAAACTGGATGAGCCCAGTAAACCCAGCCAACCCGAAGACCACTGGATCTTATCCCGGCTGAACACGACGATCCAGGCTGTTTTAAAAGCATACGACACCTTTGAACTCCATCAAGCTGGGCGAGCCCTGTATACTTTTATCATTGATGATCTTAGTCGAACGTACGTTCAATTAACTCGAGAACGAGAAGATGGTGCTCCGGCCCATGTATTGCATGAATGCCTGCAAAAAGTCATTGCCGTAAGCGCCAGCATCAACCCCCACATTGCTGAGCAGATCTACCAAAACCTGGCTTCATGGCATGGGAAAACCAAAGAAAGCGTGCACCTTGAACCATTGCCCAAACCTGGAAAGATCGACGAGAAACTCGAACAAGACATGAGCTTAGCCAATGAGCTGATCACAGCGACTCTTTCCGCAAGAGACAAAGTCAAATTGGGCGTGCGATGGCCCCTCTCTGAAATCATTGTAGATATAGATTCCCCAGAGTATGAACAAGCAGCCAAGGACTTAATAGGGGTCATCCTCCGGCAAACCAACATCAAAAAAATTACTCATAAAAAGATGAAGCCCACCCTTGACTTCAAACCCAACTACGGCGCTCTGGGAAAGGTCTTTGGACAAGAAACAGCCGTGGTTATTGAACTGATCAACCAGAATAAAGACAAGCTCCTCAGACAACTCGAAGAGAAAAAACCTTTAAAAATAGACAAGCACGAATTCCAAGAAAGCCAGTTTGAAATTACCCGAACAGCACCTGAAGGATATCAACTCGCTGAATTCAAAGGAGGATTTGTCTACCTTAACCTGCAATTAACCCCCGAACTTGAAAGTGAAGGATATACGCGAGAAATTGTCCGCAGAATACAACAATTGAGAAAAGAACAGATGCTTACTAAACAAGATGCCATCAAATTAACGATTGTCACCCTACACCCTGAAATCCTAGAAAACCATCGGGCGGTTATTCAAGAAAGAGTAAATGCTAAAACCCTTACCATCAAAAATGTATTTGAAGACAAAGCAGGCGTGAAAGAAGAGACGATCCGAGGCAAAGCCTTCCAGATCCTATTGGAGAAAGCATGAAAAAAAAATATCCCCTAAACCCCTTTGCGTATTACGCCGTATTTCTTTTCCATCTTGCCTTTATTGTTGCTGCTTTCTTATCCCCCCTTTTCTTAAACTGGAGATGGATCTTTGTAGGAGTATTATGCTACTATGTCCAAAGTTACATTTTCGGAACTTGCGTATTAACCAAGATCCAATTTAAAGGACAGCAAGACAGCTTTTATAACTACTACTTGAACCGATTTGGATTTTCTCCCAACAAAAGAACGCTTTTCTTTCTTTCTAAACATGGCTTTCCCTGGCTGATCTTCCTAGCGGCGTTCATTCACCAAGTTTAGGCAAGAGCTGAAAACGATAGCTTTTTATATCAGACCGCGATCTTTTCTTAAAGATTTTAATCAATCATTGGGGGGATTTAACATGGCTAAGACGATAGCCGTAGAAACACCACTTGCTGAGATTACACTGCGCAAATACGAAACACCGAGCAATTTAGAGAATCGAGAGCTCGTACGCAAAGTATGCCTTGCTCTAGGGTTATTGCAGCCGGGCGATTCTCGTGACGTTGTTGTGGACGTATTCCAAGTCATGTTGGAGAATAAAAAGGAACTCACTTCTAAAGAAATTGAGGAGTTGACCATTGCAAACCGAAAGAAGTACAAATTGCCTCTTTTAGGCATTGCCCCTTCCAATGTACGTAGGCAACTGTTAAGGTTAAGGGACCTGTTCTTGGTGGAGAAGGTTAAGAACAACTACCGCATCCGAGAAAACACGCTTCTGGAACACATCTTTGTCGAGAACATTGAGAAATACTACTTGAACAGTATTATCGTACGTGTTAAGGAGTATATTCGAGAAGCGGATAAGAAGTTCTTGCAATAGGAGTAAGACATGTACGACAAGAAACAGTTACTCTCGGACTGGGAATGGGTTCGAAACCTCACCTTGAAGTTTATTGAATCCATTCCTGAGAACAAACTAAGTTTTACCCCAGGCCACGGATTTGGCACGCTAGGACAACAATTGCGCCACACTGCTGCAGTGCAGGAATGTTATCTTATTGGGCTAGAAACAGGAAAAATCAACTTCTCTCAAAAAAGAAAAGACGTAGATCTTGAACAATCCAAAGAAAAAATGATGACTTTTATGAAACAACTAGATGA
>CAYOJS010000021.1:764-3926 GCA_964404345.1 uncultured Methanosarcinales archaeon | reverse complement strand
CTTACGAAAAGCACTTGAAAACGCTGATCTGGACCATGTCATCGAGTGGAAGGTCTGGGAAAACATCCCTAATCCAACTGTTTTTCAAGCGATTGTATATATGACCCAGCATGAAATCTTCCATCAGGGAATCTGGCAACTCTATGCCGCGCAAGTTGGATTTAAAACAGTACGATTCTTCTAAAGCTTAAATGCTCGCTGTACTTCGGTTTCCATACCATCAATGTGATTATACTTCGACAATTCATTTGGCGCAATCCAACGAAAATCTTCGAAGTCGTCTGAAATCTTTACGTTCTCTGACTTTGCACGCACGGCGAAAGCAAAACCGACAACATTATGCCCGTCGGGGCGGATGAAGGCGTAATCCTTGAGATACTCGTGATGATCTTCGATGTCTAGGTTGACTTCTTCTAGGACTTCACGCTTTAAAGTTGTTAGCACATCTTCGCCCTTTTCTACCTTGCCGCCGGGGAAGGCCCATTTACTCGGGTAGGCGATTTCGTTCTTGCTGCGCTTTACGATCAAAAACTTGTTCCCGGCCTTGTTTTTGATTAAGGCGGTGATGGTCACGATGTGTTTCTTATTGTCCATGTTTCATGAAAAAGCGGCTTTCTTATATAAAACTTTTTAACCCCCTTCGTACCGACACTTTGTATGCACCCAGTTTATGAGCCTCATGAAGACAGCTACTTGATTTTAAAGCAGGTTCCTAAGTATGCCAAAGGAGATGTATTAGACATGGGGACTGGAAGCGGGGTTATTGCCATTGAAGCTGCGAACTATGCCAAAACCGTCCTTGCTGTGGATGTGAACCCCCTTGCGGTGTCGTATGTACATGAACGGACTGGGCACCTCTCCAACTTGGCGGTAAAAAGAAGTAATCTCTTTCAACATGTTACAGGAAAGTTTGATGCGATCTTTTTTAATGCTCCTTACCTGCCGAATGATCCGCGCGTGAAAGACATCGCTTTGGACGGAGGCAAACAAGGCTATGAAGTCATTGATGAGTTTTTGCTTTATGCGCGACAACACTTGAAGCCAGAAGGGGTCGTTGTCTTGCTTTTTAGCAATCACTCGAAGCCTGATCACATCCACCAGACGTTGCGTGCAAATGGATATAAATACAAACCCGTGTCTAGACTCAAATTGGACTTTGAAGAGCTGTATATCTATGAAATCCGAATTGACACAGATGGAGTTTCTTGCCAAGGGAAAACGAGGCGTCGTACATCGAGGACTTTGGAAAGGAAGAAAAGTAGCCGTAAAAACACAAAACCCCAAAAGCACCGCGCAAAACCGCATCCTAAACGAAGCTAACTTCTTGAAGGTACTGAATGGATATGGGATTGGACCTAAACTGCTTTATTCAGATGAAGAATGCCTCATCTTGGAGTTTATTGAAGGCGAACGCATCTTGGAGTATTTTCAGAACCACACAAAAAAAGAGATTCTCTTCATCATTCAGAAAATCATGAAACAAACCAAAAAATTAGATGCGTTAGGCATTAACAAATTAGAGCTCACTAATCCATACAAAGATTTATTGGTGAGAGATGGAGAGCCTGTTTTGCTGGACTTTGAACGCTGCAAAAAGACCATCCGGCCGAAAAATGCACGGCAATTTGAACAGTTCCTGCAAAGCAAGAAAGTGCAGGTTTTACTTCAAGAAAAAGGCATAGACTCCATAAGCTTAATAAAATAGCTCCCTTCACCAGTTCATGCCGGAAAATAAAGACCCCCTTGAACTCTTAATCCAAAAACACCTGTCTAAGCATTACCCCCAGGAGCCTGATGCCCCACAGCTAGCCCAGAGTCTTATTGACTCGGTTCAATCGCTAACGCGAGACGACTTTCTAGGGCTTCTTGGTGAGGCTTATCGCTCCTTCTATAGACAATCTTCGCTTCCACTCCACCATGTTTCTAAACCCAAAGGGTGCGACCTTTACGTGGAACGCTGGCGACCCTACAAACTTCTCTTACTCCTTACACAAATCTCTCCGAGTGAGGAAGTCCGCCAAATTCTTCCTCAACTCCCCCAAGAAGGGCAAGGGCCTCCAAGCAGACTTTTCAGCGAAACCTATAAATTCTACAGAAAACATTCTGTTACCCAAGATGGAAAAACTTTTGTTGAAACGTACTCAAGACTCTTCTTTCAACCAGAAAGTGTGGAAGCTCTGCCAGAAGATCCCGCGCGGGAAAGTCACGACGTACAAAATTCTTGGCGATAAACTAAGGACTAAGGCGTATCGTGCTGTTGGACAGGCTCTCAAGAGAAACCCGTATGCGCCTGAAGTACCTTGTCATCGGGTTGTGGCAAGTGATGGACGACTGGGGGGGTTTATGGGGAAACGAATGGGAAGGTGTTTATCTAAGAAAGTAGCCTTATTGCAAAAAGAAGGTATACGCATTCAAAATGGAAAAATAGAGAATTTTGAACAAACGATTTGGTATTAATCGCGCTTTTTCTTTTTTTGCTTCTTGATCTCTTTTTCCAATTGCAACTGCTCTAAGAGTTCTTTGTAGCGATTTCGGATGGTGACTTCAGTGACGCCAGCAACATCGGCTACTTCTCGTTGGGTTCGCTTTTCGCCATTGATTAAGGCGGCGACGTACAAGGCTGCGGCTGCAATTCCGGTTGGGCCGCGGCCGCTGGTGAGTTCTACATTCTGTGCTTGTTCGATGATCTCAACGGATTTGGACTGGGTTTCTGCGTTGAGTTTGAGTGCGCTTGCGAATCGTGCGATGTAATCGGCTGGATTGCTGGGCAAGATCTTGATGCCTAATTCTCGTGTGACGAAACGATAGGTACGACCGATTTCTTTCTTATCGATACCGGAGGCTTCGCTGAGTTCGTCGAGCGTACGGGGGACGTCGTGTCGTCGGCAAGCAGCGTATAAGGCACCGGCAACGACGCTTTCCATGGAACGGCCACGGACTAAACCTTTTTGAACGGCTAAGGTGTAAATACGTGAGGCTTCCTCTTCCACGGAACCTGGCAATTTTAAGTAGGAAGAGACTCTTTTTAATTCAGAGAGGGCTAGCTTTAAGTTGCGCTCAATTGCAGTAGAGATGCGCTGCTGCCACTTTCTTAAACGGAAGAACTTATTCTTGGACTTGCCTTCCAATGGTTACGTCAAGTAAGGAAATCGCTAATTGAGT
>CAYOJS010000021.1:0-754 GCA_964404345.1 uncultured Methanosarcinales archaeon | reverse complement strand
TTACGGCCTACATCGGTCCCTAAGCCTTGATCGAACTGGGTGTACGACATCGGAGCGCCTGTACGGCGTTTTCTAGCTGCGGCTTCACTGTCGAATTCACGCCACTCCTGGTCAAAGTCGACCATACGATCTTCAACGACAAGGCCACAATCCTTACAGATGATCTCTCCCTTATCTTTATTCCAGAATAAATTAATACCACCGCATTCGGGACATTTCTTCACAAAGCTCAAGTACACCCCTCCACAAACTTTATATATCGAAAAAGGTCCAACTATATAAAGCTATTGGAAAAAAGGCTTTGGCTATAAATGGGGGGTTTAGCTATAAATTAGGTACAGCGCCTGTAGCCATTGATTTGCTCATATACCTAATTCTGATCGACGGATCGTCAGGAAAGAAATAAGCTATCAATAAAGAACAATCAACCAGTGAAAACATAGTGGGCGTTTCTAAGTTACATTTGTTCTAGAAGTTTTTTTACTTTCCTTCCATTGTCTGTGAGTACATACACTTTTCCCGTTTGAGCTTTAGGTGTCGTACAACGAATCAAACCTGCCTTTAACAATTCTAACAAGCTTCGTCGGATGTGGGAACGATCAATACTCGTCTTCACGTACAACACGGCAGGCGTAACCCGAATGTTCTGTGACAGCTCTAGAAAAACCTTCTTTCGTGTACATCCTTTCAAGATGAAACCTAACAAATAATCCACGTTCACCATTGATTCCTTCGATGGAAATCATCCTTATAA
>CAYOJS010000020.1:0-13603 GCA_964404345.1 uncultured Methanosarcinales archaeon | reverse complement strand
CGCTTCTGTGAAAGGTGTTCCTTCGCAGGACGATGCGGGCAATCCAGTGAAGGGTAAATCCATTCCGATCATGTGTGATGGTTCGCCTCCAAGGGTGGGGGATGTAAATCTGAACATCTCGTCAGAGATGGATTTCATCGTGGTGAATGATTTAGTAACAATCACAGCTACAGCAGAGGACGACAGTCCTGTCATGTTGGTAGCTGACTTATCGGCCGTGACAGGTGACTCGTCAGGCGCTTTGTCAACTTCCAGTTCATTGTCTTCTCCGGGTTCACAGGTAAGAAGCGCTTCCCAGCCCGGTTTTGCTCCGGTGAATTCTTTTGGTAGGGCAACGACGCCTTCTTTTGTTACAGCGCCTTCAACCCCTGCTTCCTCTGTGTCGAATCTTCAGCCTTCGTTTACAACGGCCGGTGCTGTTTCGGGAACGAGTTTAGGTGCAGTGAATAACACAGTGCAAGTGCCGTGTCAGGCAAGTGGGCCTAGAAAGCAAGTGTGCGTTTTGTCATTCACAAATACCAATCAAGGTCCTTTGCGTACTTCCTTGCCGCTTTCGTTTACAGACTTGTTGGGCAACACAGCCACGAAGTCTGTGGAGTTGGTGATCTTGCGTACGGAAGAGGAAAAGGCACCAGATAATTTCAAGGTGGATAAAGTCGATAACAGTCCGAAGCGGATAAATGTTCAAACATTGGTGTTGTTTAACAAGCGGGTCATTACAAATGTCAAGTTGAAGCCGAACAACTTGAAGGCTAAGATTTTGACGTTGGACGTGAAGAGTTGTGGTATGGGCGCAGATGCAGGGAACAGTACGCAGGTATCTTTGCCGGTGGAGAAATTGTCGCAGAGCAATGACAGTTTGAGTGTGGTTTCTCAGATCATGTTGCCGCGCAACTTGCCAGTGACCCAGTCTAATTTGTCGATTTCATGCCAGCTCGCCATGACGAGTCGGGATGATCGAGTCCTCTATAAAAAGGAGGAGATGGAGACATACACGTTCAGCCTGGAGACGTACAACAGCGCCACGTTTGATTTCAAGGTGCAGGAAGAGATTGAGCGGGTGCAGAACGGTTCGTTGGAGGATATTCGTAAAGTGTTGAAAGTGATCGGTACCGTGAATCGCTTTGCTCAGGCAGGGTGTGGTGTGATCAACATCTTGCAGACCGTGTCTACGGTTATGGCTGGCGTTGATACGGCGTTCGGCGGGAAAGCTTTTTTGCATCCGGTGGGAGAGACGGGGAAAGGAATAGGAGACGGTTTGGACACAGTCACTCAACAGCTGACCAATCCAAAGAGTCACATCGGTCAATTCTGCAGTTTCATTCAGTGCAGTAGTAAATGGAATAGGATCATCACAGGCCAGTTGGAAAAGCTTCCAGGTCTGGGTCCGAATGGCATCGTGACGCAGTTTTCCTCCACGGTCGGAGGCACAGGCGGCCTTCGTTTCTCTCAGAATCCCCCCAAGCAGCAGGGTCAAACAGGTACGCCACCCGCCCAAGGCACTCCTCCACCAACACCTCCTGCAGGTCAAGGTCGTGCTGTTTATGAATCTGGAAAAATCACTGGACATGCGTTAGATGATCCTGGTACTGTTAGGCGCCCTGCCTCAGTACCTCGTGGAATGAAGTTATTTGTTAGAAATGACGAAAGACAGCCAGTAGGGTTAACACATGAGTATGAACAATCCTTCGCTGTTCGATATAGTCCTTTGAATCTTCTGCATGCTCAAGATGCAATAAATGAACTCAATCAGATTGGAGCTGATCCTGATAGTAAGTTGGGTGGACAGATTAGTGCATTAAGAACATCCATATGGGAAACAGCATTAAGAGAAAGATCAACTCTTCCTGCTGCAGTCGGTCCTCCTGCTCCTGTAACTGTCCGTCCTGCTGCTTCTGCTGCTGGTGGTCAGCCTGGTGGTGTTGCTCCAGCCGGTCCTCCTGTTGCTGATACCCCTGCTTCTGAATCTGCCGCTACTCCTGCTGCTGGTGGAAACGGAGAGGGTATTACCTATTATAAGAGCACATCAGGGCAAGATATTGTCATGACCAAATATGGTAGTGGAGGAGTAAATCCTTCACCTATCGGTCTGGATGGTAAACCAATTCCAGTTAACGTAGATGTAACTTCTTCGCCAGTTCCTTGTATGGAACCAAATGATTGTGGCACTGCCGGCGCCCAAGTTACAAATACAGATGGTCAAGGTAATGTAGATCCGAACGGTCAGATGTCTCCAGGTGGGGAGGATCCGGGTGGCAGTCAGGCTTCACCTCAGGTTGCTCAATCAGATAATCCTCCAGCGTGGCTTGCGTATTATCGCCCGGAGAACAGTCTTATAGTCAGTGCAATGTCGTTGTGCCTGCCGGGTATTGTTTACAACTTAGAAAAATACACAACCATTGATTGCGAGTACATTCGTTGTTTGAAGTTGGATGTTCCGGCTGGTTTGCCGCCGCAGGAGTGTCAGAGGAATCATGCGTATCAGAAGTGTAAGTTCGTGGTGGGTGAGGTGTTTAATGCAGTGCCGTATACGCAGATTTATCAGAATGTGATGCAAGAAGTAAGAAAGGTGGTGACGAACCCCGTGTCATTGACGATGTTGGTGGCGGGTCATTTCATTTGTAAGCCGATGCGGCCTCCAGCGTCTGGGATGTGTAAGTTGCCGAAGGCGATTATGTTTGTTCAGAAGATGATGGGTGTGCTGGGTAAGATTAAGAGTGTGATGAGTCAGTTCCAGAGTGTGAAGCAGAATTTGAAGGGTTCCGAGTCGTATTGCGATGCCGTTCTTAAAATGAAGGTGCCGGATTACTTGCGTATTCCGCAGGATATTCAGCATCCAGAGGCGTATAGTTATATCATGGTGGGTAATTGGCAGTGTCAGAATGGGGTGTGTACAGATCCGGCGGGGAATCAGTACGTTCCAACTCCCCAGGCGCCTCCTAAACAACCCGCTTCAGGTTCTCAGCCAGCTACTTCAGGTTCTCAACCAGCTGCTGCTACGCCACCTGCGGCTTCATCCTTAACTACTCCTTCCGCAGGTCCGGCTCCCGGGCTGACGCCTCCGGGAGGTACGACGATGCATTCAGACAGGCCTGGAGGAGATATAAGAGATCTTACTGGCGGCGTGATTGCTTTCGATTCCTCAACCATGCTGTCTCACACGCTCTGGGAAGAGTTTAAGAATTTAATGACTGGCAGATTAGGAGGTTCTGACGTGATCCATGCGGCGTCAAGTGCTGCTGCTCAGGGTGTTCGCACTGCTACAGGAAGCACTCGTCCGGCTTCGGATGCTCATGCCGCAGGTACTTCCGGGGCAACAGCTGGTTCTGGTTCAAATCCAATGTCAATGCAAGTTCCTGTTGATAATAGGAATAATCCTCTTCAGTTCTATAGTACAGGGAGTCCTAAGGATGGGGTGACGGTGTTGATGACAAAAGATGCAGGTGCTCGAACAGCGACTCTTACGGCTACTCAAACTCGAACCAATCCAGATGGGACCAAGACCACTCAGTCAGTGAGTCCTCAGGGTGTGGGTGTTACAGAGACTAAGAATCTTGATTTAAGAGCTCGTTCAGAAGCAGCAAGGAAGGAGGCTGAAAAGCGGAATAGGGAAGTTCTTCAGGGTTGTTCGGGTTCCGTCAATTGTGGTTTCGCCACTTGGCGCGCCGCAATGTCTCTCGCACGAAACACGTATTACATGTCGAGTATGTTGATGCCGAACTTCGATTGGTGGGGTTTCACAAGCTACACAGATCGTTTCTTTAACAATGCCGTCTTTAACTTGCAGGGTTATGCGGAGAGCAGGATTTGTATGGATAAGGATGGTACGTGGAAGCGGGGCAGTATGGGCAGCCAGGCTGTCTTGGTAAGAGATCCGAATTTGAATCAGAATATTCCCGGTGCTCATGTGGAAGCGGATGGGAACGAGCAGGCGAGGAATGGTTCTCAGCCTTTGGTGTACGATTATGTGGTGACGGCGGGTGTGAAGATTTTCAGGGGAAGTGGTTTGCAGTTTAGTGTTATTGCGTATGGTGGGGGTCAGGAGAAAGTCTTGCAATCGGCGCAGTTGAATGCTTCACCGTCTTCATGGGTGGCGGCGGGTCCGTCTGCATTGACCTTTAGCAGTTCTAAAATATTTGATACAGTGTGTATTAAGTTTAATGGCAACCTGCATGATTTCTTCGATGAAGTCCGTGTGGACAAGCAGAATCGCTTGTGCAACTTTGTCTCCATCCAGGGCATTCCCAAGCCAGGTCAGTTCCCCTCACCGCCGCCTGGTCAGCCCGCCTATCCTACGGCTTAGGTTTAGTTTGTCGCACAAGGGTGGTAGAAAGGTTTAGAACAATCGCTATATTTAAATATTACTTGGTCTTACTTGGTCTTATGGAGTCGATCACAATCAAGGTGGATAAGGGTTTAGCTCAGAAAATGGAGCAGGAAATGAAACCGTTATACGCCACAAAGACTGAGTTCATCCGGGAAGCGATTCGAGATAAATTGAAGGATATGGAAAAAAAGAGGCTAATGGAACATTTTAAGAAGTACTTTGGGAAAGCGAAGGTAAAAACAACGTATGAAGAAGAACGAAAGATTCGGGAGCAGGTGGGGCGGGAGCTCGCTAAGGAATGGGGGATTTCTTTAGATTAATTCTTCAGGTTTTTTTGCTATTGTAATATCTGTGAGTTGTAAGAAATGATTGTCTCTGGCAACTAGAATAGCTTCGTAGTCTCGAGCTAAAACAGCATGTAGGGCATCACAATAAGAAACGCCTCTATTTTTACTTAAAATAGCTGCTTCTTTTTTCTGATTTTCAGATATAGATGCTTTTTGGAGTGCACCTTTAGAAGTTGCAATTTCAAGTATTTTACCAATTTCATTAAAAGAAAAATCGATACTGAGTTCTTTTGGCAGTGTATCTGAATAAAGAATAATATCTCTCGTTTCTATAATTTTCTGTATAAGTCTGAACGCCCATTCTCCCAGCGGCCGAAAGTTGTCTTCTCTGTTCTCATAGTAGTCACGCCAAATAGAAGTGTCAAAGTAGTATCGTTGAGTCATAGTAATGGAAAAAAGAACTTGTTCATCAAGTTGAACAAAGAAAAGTCGGATCTTTTTCAGTGTTTTCGTAAGGGTTTCGTATAATTCAGAGATGAATTCTTTTTCCTAGAATATCTTCAAAAAGGGTATTTAAAAAGATCTATCCAGCCGTAACGCTTTTCTTTCCAGTTTGGACGACCTTTCCGGTGGCCATATCAACTAGGGTAATCTGAACGGTGATAGAGTCGTCCGTAGTAATTCCAGTTAGATAGGGTCGGATGTCTCCGGCTGTATTAACAGGTTGTTTTCGGTTGTAGGGTTCGCCGGGTTTGATTTCGCCGATTTCCAAGTGTTTATAGACAAAGTTGCTCGAGATGGCATTGTTTCCTTTGCTGTCCAACACCATTAAGGTCCCATTTAAATTGATGGGGTTGGCTTGGTTGTTGGTGATGGAAAGTGTGACACTGGCGACTTTGTATTTGGCAGTGGTTTTGTTGTCTTTTCCTTTGAAGCTTTTGCTTTCAAATTCAACATTACCGATCTCCACAGTGAGGCTTCCATCTCCAACAACTTCAGGAAGAGGCTCTTGTCCGGGTTCAGTGGTTGCAGGCGGAGTAGTTTCAGTGGTGGGTTGAGTATCTTGGGTAGTAGAAGGTATTGGGGGGGTGATAGTGGGTGTTTGGATGGGAGTAGAGGCAGGTATAGGTGTTTTATGGAGCAGGCCGGACATTTTAGTAATAAGGCCGAATTTTACGGCAGCAAAGGCTCCTCCTCCAAGGATAATTAAGATGACAAGAATCCAGATCCATTTCTTGGCTTTGCTCGGGGTGACTGTAACTTCGACGCCCATGGGTGTGTGTGATGCGAGATGGTTTATAAACTTTTCCTTGAGGTAAAAAGAAGAAAAGAAAAAATAAATTCTAGGTTTTATACGCAGGCGCCGTTGATGCAGCTAGTGGTGTTTCCTGTGCAGGCCATGGGGTAGCTTAGGGGTGCGTAGTCTAGGCTCCGTCCTCCACAACCGTATTCGTTGACTGTGGTGGTGTTAAGGCAGAAGTCTGTGTAGCTGTAAGGTGTGCTTTCGTCGTCACCAGATACAGTTCCTTGTAGTCCTATCGCAAAGCCTCCATCGGTATCGCTGCAAGAATCTTTCGGACTTTCGTCGTTGTCATTATAGGCTGTGCATTTGCTGTCTCCTAGATAGTCTGTATGTTCATCTCCGTCATTGTCGATGCCATCACTGCATTGTGTTATCCCTTTTCCTGTAAGGCCTGCCAGGGCTGTTGGTTCGTCTGGGTCGTTACTTTCTATTTCTAGGTTTCCTGTTTGGATTCCAGCGATTATTGGTGAAAACCTTATTGTTACATTTTCTTCATCGATGTTATCTTGGTAGGGTACTGTGAAGGGTGTTGGTGGGCTTATTACTGTGAATCGGGGGTTTGTTGTTGTAAGGTTTGTTACTTCTAGGTCTGCGTTTCCATCGTTTCTAATGGTTATTGTGTCTTCTTTATAGCTTCCGACTTCTACATCTCCAAAGTCTAGGCTTTGTGGTATGATTGTAATTTCTGGCACTGCCTGCGCTCCGCAATCATATGGGCAGTTACTTGAGTTTTCTCCACCTTCGCATACCCAGTCTCCGCAGTTTGTTTCGTCGTTGTCAGAAGGGTTTGTGCAACCTGCGTCATTTAGATCTATGTAAGTGTCGTTGTCGTTGTCTGTTCCGTCGTCGCATTCTGTTATTCCCAACTCACTAAGGTCGCTGTAGCTAGTGCATCCCATGTCTGCAGGATAGTCGGTATAAGTGTCTCCGTCATTATCTGCAAGGTCGTCGCATTGGCCATCGATTTCACTCGGATCAATGGGTGAAGTGCACCCTGGGTCTCCGCCACTGAGCCGGTAGTCTGCAAGGGTGTCTCGGTCATTGGTAGCATCTAAGCCATTGTCACAAACAAGAGCGCTGTTGGTCTCTGTGTTATCGGTGCGGCCGCTACATCCCGGGTCAGCGAGGTCAGCGAGGCCGTCGTTATCGTCATCCAGGCCATTGTTGCATTTTTTGGGTGCTGCTAAAGCAAAAATAGCACACACGGCAAAAATAAATAATAAACTGGTTAAGGTGGCAAGTCTTGCCTTCTTATTCATAATACACCCCCGCATAGTCTGGAATTGAATTCAACAAAGGAGAGGCAATTAGATATTGTTTATATTACTTTCGAATAGGATTTGTATTCTCTATTGCTCCACTTTGTAAGGAAACAATAAAAATAATTCAGAAAATCTAAAAGAAGGGTGGAAAAATTTATATAGCCTCTTTTGTTTCTCAAGTATGGATGAATAAGTTTTTGATCACGGTTTTGTTGTTGGCCTCCTTTGCCTTTCTGGTGGCTTGTTCAGATAAGTCCATGGCAGGTAAGGCTTCTACTCCTCCACTTTCGCTAAATAGCTCAAACAATACAGGGTGTGGCTGGAATAGCTGCTTAAGTCCTTGTTCTACAGGTTATAATTGTGTGAATATCTCTGCTAGTGGTTGCGGGGGCTCATGTATATTGAATCAGTCAAATCAAACAATTCCAGGTTGTGGTTCGAAGAGTGCTTGTCAAGTCTCTTGTGGCCCGGGTCAAACCTGTACAAATATCTCTCTAGGGACAGGTTGTGGGGGTTTCTGTATGAATACTTCAGGGTGTGGTCCTTCAGGTTGTTCATTGACGTGTCCTGTCGGCTTCACCTGTTCAAACACCGTTTTATTCACTTGTGGTGGGGTTTGTGTAGCACAAAATGCATCCAATGCATCAGGTTGCGGCACAAGGAGTGATTGTCAGTTAAAGTGCGGTACAGGCTCGGTGTGTATGAATGTGACGTCGTCGGGCTGTGGGGGTAAGTGTATGTTAACCTCAAATACAACGCTTTCCGGTTGTGGGTACAGTAAAAAGTGCAATAACTGTCCGCCCAGTTATGCATGCACAGGTACTCTTTCGCAGAAAAATTCATGTAAGGGTTTGTGTTCTAGGACTGATCAAGGATAATCACCCTTTTCCAAAATCTTTAGCAAGTTCATTGATGTACGCTTCAGTGTCTTCGGCTTCTTTTGTTTTTTGAGGAGCTTTTTTGTGTTTCTTTTTTTCTCCTTCTACATGTTCTTCAATGACAACTTCGGGCTGTTTCTCAGCTTCAGGCATGACAATGTCAGGTTCTGCATCTTCTTGGAATTCGTACTGAACTTCATTCGATTCAACTTCTTTGGGTTCTATTTTGTCTTCTTCCAGTTCTAGTTTGGCAGGGCTTGTTTTGGGCATCTCAACCTCTATTTTTTCTTCTTCAAAGGGATCCAGCGCAATCTCTTCCGGTAGGGATTCTTCTTTGACTGAAGGGGAAGCAGGTTCAGTAGCAGCTTCAGGTTCAAGAGCAAAAGAAGTCTCTGTGGCAGGCTGTTCTTCTATTGCTTTTTGTCGGGCATACTCTTCGTCGCTCATGAATCGAATGTTGAAGAATCCTTTTGGTTTTTTGGCTCTTTTCATGTCCGCTAATAGTTGAAGGGCTTGTTCCAGGTACTGTTTGTCCAGGGAGAGTTGTAAGGCTTTTTCTCGGCAGAGTTTAAGTAACAAGGCAGGGTTGCGGCTGCTTTTTTCATAGAGTTGTTGGAAGTGTTCTTTGGTGAAAGGGTGTAGGCTCATTCCTCCGGCGCGTTCAACGCGTTTCTGGATGAATTGCCTGGCTTCATCAATACCAATGCCTTTGAGGTTGATTTTGAGGGTGTCTTTTTGTCCAATGGTACTCGCTTCAGTAAGTTCAGTCTTGGTGCCGGCAAGGATGAGTTGGATGGCTAAGTTTCCAGAGTAAAGGTGTTTGAAGAGCCCTAAGTATTTGGGGGGTAAGGAGCCGGTTTCGTCAATCAGTAAGAAAAGGGTTTTTTTGCCGACCTTCTTGGCGAGGTACGGTGCCAGCTGTTCAAGGGTGAGTTTGTTTTCAGGGTGCGTAATGGTTTTTTCAATGCTGCCCATAAGGGGTTCAATCAAAGTTTTAACAAGGTCTTGCTCTGTTTTGAGGTCATTTGCTTTCAAGTACCAGGCAATGTATTTCTTCTCGTGCGGCGCCAGTTGTTCTTGGAGCCATTTGAGCAGCACCGTTTTTCCAAAGCCGCGTTCAGCTTGGATCATGCCAAAGGGCTGCTTTTCAAGCACAAACAAGTTCAATTTTTTCTTTTCTTCCACATAGCCGCAGAGGTAGTCGTCAATCGGTCTTAGAACCTCGTCTTCAAACGGGTTGACTGTGAACTGGAGGCGTTTATACCATTCCAAGAGGAAGTTGTCTTTTTCAGCCATATAAGATAGGGTATGACTACTATTTATAAAGATTATTCGATGATCTTAATTTTTTCAGCTTGGAGTTCTTTGCGGTTACCGTATTCATTGTATCGCCCTATAATTTCGATGGTGATTCCAATAGGTAAGTTTCTTTCTTCAGGCAAAACAGTTGTGACAAGGCAACTTTGATTGATGAATAGATAGGTTTCATTGCCTTGGTTCCACGTCTTCACAACAACCCCTTGCGTCCTTATCAGTTTCCCGGCGTCTTGTGAGTTCCAGTCATTCCCTGTCTCCAGGGGTGGAAGTAGATAAGGTTGTAAGAAATACAACGTCACAATCCCCAAGAGGCTGAGTCCGATCGCCAATCGAAGAAGAGCATTATCGTGCATGAAAATAGAAGATTTGAAACTTCTTTTTTAATTCGCTTCAGGAAAACCCGGAAAGCTTTCACCTAAAATTGAGTTTTTCCGGCAAAAGTGAAAATCCTCCGAAAAAATAAAAGATTATAGGGCTATGAATCGGTTGATAATCTTCGCAAGTGTTTTAGGGTGTTCATTGGGAATGTAGTGGCTGGCTTTTTCCAAGGTCACAATCAAGTGGGGTCTGAGTATCTTTTTCTTTTTATGCAATTCCAGTTGTTCATAGGGGTATTGGTATAGTTTTACAAGAGGGTCTTGTTTGCCGTAAATCAATAGCGTGGGGCTTTTCAAACTAGGAATTTTGAAGGGTTTTCGAAGGAAGTCGTGGCCGGCGTGTAGCCAGCTTTGAAGCGGTGCCAGTCGTAGGAGTTCATCGGCACTCGAAATTCGATGGAGTACCCTTTGCAATAATTCTCTAGGCCGAGCATGGGAAAGGAAGTATCCAAAGGCCTTCTTAGCCCAGTATTTTAAGCGGGATAGGCGGGGGATTAAGGGCGGAGCAATCAAAATGAGTTTTTCCGCTTGAAATCCTTCCTGGAGCAGTTGCAAGGCGAGGTACGCCCCAAGGCTTTGCCCGACAAGAATGGGGTTTTTAAGTCCATGTTCTAGGGTGAAGTCTTTAATGAGTTGAGTGTAGTGTACCATCTTGTGCTGGCCATATTTAGGAAGTTGCAGAGCCCAGCATTTGTATCTGGGAGAGATATGCGGCAAAACCTTTTTCCAGATGCTTAAGTCGGTGTTAAGGCCGTGCAAGAACAGGATGTTTTTCCTTCCTCGTCCTTGGGAAGTATAGGGCAGCCTATGTCCAGAGACCAAATCGATAAAGGTTTTGAGGTTGTTCACGGCCTTTTTACTAAGATAAGCGCCTTTTTAAGTGTTATGGATGATAAGTCTCCGTTAAGGAGCTAAACTTTAAAAAGGGTTTATATATACTCTAGCGCATGGCTTCTGAGTTTACGCGTCAGAATTCTGCAAGAGCAAGCAGAGGTACGAATAGCAGAGTTCTGAGCGTGCTCAAGAACAGCGTATCGAATAAGACGGCAAAGCCGTCCAAGGAAGAGATGTTCTTGACATTCAAGACGACGAAGGACCTGCAAGTCTCTGAGCGGATCATCGATCAGGTCATTGGTCAGGAAGATGCGGTTAATATCATAAAAAAAGCCTCTGAGCAGCGTCGTCACGTCTTATTAATTGGCGAGCCAGGTACAGGGAAGTCCATGCTGGGTTTAGCCCTCGCAGAGCTTCTTCCCAAAGAAAAGCTTGTGGACATTCTTGCGTATCCCAATCCGAACGATGAGCACACGCCGTTGATAAAAACCGTTTCGGCAGGGCGTGGTAGGGAAATGGTCATGCAGGCTCGTTTTCAGGGGGCAAGCCTCTTCAGAAATCAGAATGTGCTCATGTTTATCATTGCTGTTTTAGCCATGCTCGTACCGTGGTGGGTTCGGGCAAAGTACAATTCCGATGTGATGTTTGCAGCCTTTTTCCTGGGCGGTATGATCTTCCTTGCAGCCTTTGTCATCTTCCTAAATATAGGTAAGAAGATGAATGGGAAGGTGTTTTATCCTCGAATCATTGTGGATAACTTTAGGCGTGAGCACGCCCCATTTTATGACGCAACAGGTGCGCATGCAGGAGCTTTGTTAGGAGACATCTTGCACGATCCTTTTCAAACAGGTGGTTTGGGTACGCCGGCGCACGAGCGTGTGGTAGCCGGTATGATTCATAAGGCGCACATGGGTGTTCTGTTCATTGACGAGATTGCTACCTTGCAGCCTTCCACGCAGCAGGAACTCTTAACCGCACTTCAGGAGGGTAAATTCGCTATTACAGGTCAGTCCGAGCGTTCCGCAGGAGCGATGGTAAGAACAGAAGCGGTGCCTTGTAGTTTTGTCTTGCTCGCCGCGGGTAACGTGGAGACTGTCAAGCATATGCATCCAGCTCTCCGTTCAAGAATTCGGGGGTATGGATATGAAATCTTTATGAAGGATACAATGGAGGATACGCCGGAGAACAGAAAGAAGATCGCCATTTTTGTGGCGCAGGAAGTGCGTAAAGACAAAAAGATTCCTCACTTTACAAAGGAGGCCGTTGATTATATGATCGAAGAAGCTCGTCGTCGAGCAAACCGTAAGGGTCATTTAACATTGCGTTTGAGAGAACTGGGCGGTCTTATCCGTGCAGCAGGTGACGTGGCCGTAGAGCAAAAGTCTGCGTATGTGGAGAAAAAACACATTCTTGCAGCAAAGAAGATAGCTCGTGGTCTTGAGGAGCAGATCGCAGACAAGTTCATCGAGCAGAAGAAAGAGTATGAAGTGATTGTGGTGACAGGTAAAAAGGTAGGGCGGGTAAACGGCCTTGCAGTCATTGGTTCAGGCAGTTCCTATTCAGGGATTGTTTTGCCGATCGAAGCAGAAGTAACGCCGGGAGGCAAGGAAAGTCAAGTGGTTGCTACTGGAAAGCTTGGAGAAATCGCCAAAGAAGCAGTGGTGAATGTTTCCGCAATCATCAAGCACTTTTTCGGCTTGGACATCAAGGGCAAGTACGATATTTATGTTCAATTTTTGCAGACCTATGAAGGTGTAGAGGGTGACAGTGCAAGCATCGCCGTTGCAACCGCGATTATCAGTGCGTTGAAAAACGTCCCAATCAAGCAAGATATTGCCATGACTGGCTCGCTTTCTGTAAGGGGGGATGTCTTGCCTGTTGGCGGAGTAAGTAGTAAAGTGGAAGCAGCCATCGAGGCAGGTATCAAGCAGGTCTTAGTGCCCAAGTCCAATTTGAAGGATATAGTGGTGGACGCAGATCGTTTGAAGAAGATCAAGATCATTCCTGTCGAAAACATCAAGGAAGTTTTGAAGGAAGCCTTGGATTGGAAGGGTAAGCAGGATATTCTCAGAAAGATTTTGAAGGCGTGAATTTTATATTTTTTCCCTTCGCAATTCCACTTAAACAAATAAACAAAAAGTTTATATATTATAGGACTCAGAATTAGACGTATGTCTCATCATCGTTCTCGGGTTAAGGTGAATACAATACCTTTGGATATCATTATCGTTGCTTTAGTGGCTTTGGTGGCTGTTTTCGTGATACTTAGGCAGCCTGGTGAATCCTCGGCTGATGCTTCTCAGGATAATCTTGTTGGGGAGGGTGCTCAGACCCCTAAAGTTTGTAATAATGATGGTTTGAAGAACCATTCGGAAACAAAAATTGATTGTGGGGCTAAGTCTAAGTCTGGTTGCGGGAAATGCGCCGCGGATACGTGTAGCGGGAATGCGAATTGCGCAAATAATATTTGTACGGGTCGGCCCAAAAAGTGTTCGACCACTTGTCAGTATGGTATGGCTAACCGTATCTGCGGTCAGTATTGTGCAAGCAAGTGTGATGATGGTTTGGCTTGTGTGAAGAACATGGATTGCAGCAGCGGGTTGTGTGAGGGTGGTGTTTGCAAGTCCCCCTGTACGCCGAAAACCTGCAGTGATCTTCAGCTCCTAAATCAGTGTGGCAGTAGTATATCTGATGGTTGTGGTGGGATAATCACTTGCTATTGTCCTTCCGGTCAGGTTTGTGCGGGGGGGGTTTGTATTACTTGTGGTGGTAGTGGTCAGGATTGTTGTCCGAGTGGTCTGAATGGTGGTTGTCATGCTGGTTTGTCTTGTCAGTCTGGTGTTTGTCAGGCAGTTTGTATTCCTAATTGTGTGAATAAGGCTTGTGGTTCTGATGGTTGTGGTGGTAGTTGTGGTAGTTGTGTGGCTCCTCAATCGTGTAATGCGGCAGGTCAGTGCATCTGTACTTCTGCTTGTGCTGGTAAGCCGTGTGGTGATAATGGTTGTGGTGGTAGTTGTG
>CAYOJS010000019.1:8001-13891 GCA_964404345.1 uncultured Methanosarcinales archaeon | reverse complement strand
CACCGGTCATCGCTCGCCTTCGGCTCGCTCAAGACCGGTAGGAAAACCAATTTTAAACTTATTCCCGGTGCACTTCATATCTAAGAATAGCCGCTATTCGGCCCATTTCTTTGAGCTGGACGCCTTCTCGGGTTTCAGTAGAAACAAGCACCACGTTCGTGCCGAGTTGCTGAGCGATTTTCTCGAACTCTTCAATCATTTCATCCGACATATCTTCAGACAAGAGAAGAATGTCCACCGCCCCTAATTGCAGGTCTTTCATGACCGCATCCTTTCCGTAATTCACTTTGCCAGGTTCCTTGGCGAGCATCAGGAAGAACCGCTGCATGATCTTTTTCTCTTCGACCACTTCTTCTTCAGCCAAAACGTCGTCGCATTTTTCAAGGAGTTCTTGGAGTCCGAATTCTCCTGTATAAGAAAGGTCTTTGATGGCAATGATCTTTTTCTTGACGTCTCCGGTGATGTAGTCTCGTTCGACAAAGTCGTTGATCGTAACGCCAGGCCCTCCAAGAAGGATGCCTTTGAGCTCTTTTAAGAAGAGGAATTGTTCTTTCATATAACCAGCAATTTTCTTGAAGTGATCGATCGCGGCTCCTTCTCGAAGCCTTGCAAATCGTACAGAGGATTGTCCTCCCGCTCTCGTCTTCCCAGGCACTTCGCTGTGCGTAGTAAGTAAGGGAATGATGGTCTTTCCTTTTAGCAAGGCCAGGGTCGCGTCTCGTCTGTCCAACACTACCATGCCGTAAATAGCCTTTTCTTCTGCCATGTCAAGGATAGGGTCTAAAACAAATTCCTTGTCGCATCGGTACAATCGCAATCGCAAAGGAACAGGCGGTTCAATGGAGAAGACTTGGATATTGGGTTGTCCTTCTCGCTCGGAGATATTCCCTGAAAAAGCAGCTAATCCATTGGGAGGGGTGCGTTGAATCAGCTGCAAGTGCCTTACCATGCGTTCCAGGGCGCCGATAACATTATCTCTTGTACTCTTGGACTTGATGTTTGCGGCCGTTCCTTGTTCTTGTTGCAAGTGGCCTACAATGCTAACCAAGTCATACCCCGCTGGAACGTAGACACTCACGAGTTCGGTATGCCTGCCCTTGTATTGGGCGAGCTGTTTGATGAATTGTTTGAGTTTGTGCTTCTCCTGGGCCGTGATCTTCTCGTCCTTTTCCATGATCGTCGGTGGCCAGTCTTGGTTTATAAAGCTTGTCGGGCGATGTCAAAGTTGGCCTAAGCGAAAGGCTTCTTCAGGGGTCCACACGCCATCGGAAATCTCAGGAGCACAGAGAAGGTCTAAGCAGCGTTGGTAAGTTTCAGATCGTAGGGTTTCACCGATGCAGTCTTCATAATGATAAGATCGAATTCCGTACGGTTTTCTTAAAGTCTTTTTAATGGAGAGGGGGTTAACAAAAAACGCGAATCTTTTCAAAAGTTGATCAAAGCGATAAGGGCTCAACCCAGCAGTATCTGCCGCGCGTTTCTGGGAGAAGTCTTCACATGTTCCAAGCCCGAAATAAGCAGCGAAGGCCACAAACCGGTCTTGTATGGATAACGGACATTGCCTTATTTGGTAAAAGCTGTTTGCGTCTCGCCAGAGCGTTTTTCCATCTTCTAGGGAAATTCCGTAATCAAAGACAAGACCCAATCTTTTTCTTACCGGAAGCGTTGTGGTCAGAGGATTAAGTGCGGAGTGAAGGGCTTGGGCCAATTGAGCATTCGTAAGGCCTGCTGCTCGCAGGGGTTCAAGGATTGTCTGCAGGGGAAGCGTACGGACTAGTCGTGCGAGGCCATTCTCATTATAATCCATGCAGCATGAAAAACAAAGGATATTTATAAACCAAACAGACCAAAACTATTATATAGCTCTCAAATCCCGTTTTAAGTATGAAAGCTCGTGTGTTTTTCTGCGTGTTTTTAGTGATGATTTCGTTGGTTTACGCACAGGATCTCACCGATTACGAAAGTTTATGGTTAAAAGTGAACCTAAGCAACACCTTACAAATCACACATTCGACGAATGATTACTCAGTGCAGGATGTCACCGCCATCATGTCGTGGTTTCCAAGGGAGAATCCCTTAGCGCAAATCCAGTTCATAACAACCGACCCCAAAGCGGACTTTATGAGTGATGGGTTGCGGTTTAAGTGGGATTATCCGACGCGAGACAACCTGTCGCTTTCCTGGATAAGTCAAGTGAACTTGTCGAAGAATTTCAAGCCTGTGTATGGGAAGGTGTTCTTTCCCTTATCCAAGCTAGAGCCCAGTCTAGGGGATTACTTACTGCCACAAAACATCATCGATACAAGTCAGGGTATCTCAGACCTATCCGCAAGCTTATCAGAAGGGGAGGACGATTTATACCCTACTGTATTTAAGGTAGCGGAGTGGGTACGGCAGCACGTGACGTACAATTTAACGACGCTCACGGCAGATGCTTCGCAAAAGGCTTCTTGGGTCTTGCAGAATCAGCAAGGGGTATGCGATGAGATCACAAGCCTGTTCATTGCCTTACTGCGCTCCTTAGGTATCCCGGCTCGCTTTGTAACAGGCCTTTCCTACACCAATATACCGGATTTAGATAAAAGTTGGGGTCCGCATGGTTGGGCAGAGGTTTTTTTCCCAGGGTATGGTTGGGTGCCATTTGATGTGACCTATGGAGAGTACGGTTGGCTGGATGCAGGCCACATCAAACTGGATGATGGCTTGGACGCTAAGAAGAGCACCGTAATATATACGATCCGAGGGAACCACGTGGGTTTGGAGTCAAGGCAAGTGGGTTGGGATGTAGAAGTATTAAGTAAGGGACGGTTGTCACAAGACGCTTTGGATTTAAAGTTCACGCCCTATGCCGAAAAGGTGGCCTTTGGTTCTTATAACTTGATCACGTTAGAAGTGGAAAACATGAAGAATTTCTATGTGGCTGGTAAGTTTCATTTATACAAAACAGAAGGAATCGAGGTGTATGGAGAGCGAGACCAAGCTGAATTGTTGAAGCCACGGGAGAAGAAAAAAGTGTATTGGATGGTAAAAGTAAACGATGATCTGAAGTCAGATTACGAATACACCTTCCCTTTACGGATAGATACTACATGGGGTGGAGCCAGGAACAGCGGCTTTACAGCAAAGCCTGGAGAAGCCAACTTGCCCGAGGGTCTTTTCATTTCATTGGTGCAGGCAGAGGAAGAGGGGCTAAAAAAGCCCTATTCCAAGATCGTGGATTTCGCATGCAACCCAGATAAAGATAAAGCAAGACTGGGAGAGACCATTACAGTGTTTTGCAAACTCTCCAATCATGGAGATAAAGTATTGAAGAGCGTACGATTGTGCCTGGAAGAGGACTGCCAGCTAATCAATGTGGGAATGGGTTCAACGGAAAGCACGACCTTCGTGAAGTCATTTGACTCGAGTTTGTCCAGTGTTTTGATCATTCAAGCCGAAAACGCGAACATATCCAAGGCAGCGTACGTCCGGGTGAATGTGATGGCAGAGCCTCGCTTGAACATCACGCTTTTGTCCGCGCCAAAAGTAATGGCCTTTGATCAAGAGGATACACTCAAATTCATGGTAGACAAGGAAACCAGAGAAACGCCGAAAAACATGACCATCACGGTTTCTTACAAGTTCGGAGAAAGCAAATGGACCATGGATGAACTCTCTCAGCCTTTCGAGTTTGACTTGAAGATGTACGGCTCTAAGATGGATTTTGACAACGACTTCTTGATCCGACTTGAGTTCAAGGATGATTTCGGTGAAAAGCACACCTTAGATAAAACCTTCAACGTGAAGTTAGTAAACACAAACATTCCTCAAACCATCCAGATCTACGTCAGCCGCTTCGCTTTCTGGCTGGACCGGGTGTATCGGAAGATATTCTAGAGCAGATCTAATAATTAATTGGACTGTTTAGAGATTTAGGTTCAACGTACAAATCGCACGCCTTCCATGTCTTTGAAGCCTTGATCGCCGGTTAGGAAGGGGACACGGTGATGTCTAGCAAGCATATAGCCCACACAATCAATATAGGACAAACGCTTGTTTTTAAAGAAGGCTTTAAGTTGGCTGGCTTTTTTAATGATGTCATCAGAAGGTTCAACGACATAAGGAAGAAATCGATCATAGTACACCTCTGCAGTTGTTTTTCCTTTTTTAAGGAGCAAGCCATAGTAGAGTTCCATGAGGTTAAGTCGTGTGGTAATAATGGTCACTTCTCTTCTGTAAGGGGTATAGTTCTCATTGCCTCGAATAAGCTCAAAAAAAGCGTAGGTGTCAAAAAAGTAGGGGTTTACGGTTCCCATCCTTTTCTCACCATATCTTTGAATTTTTGGCCGGACATCTTCGTTTTGAGGGTGCCAAACACGTCTCTTAAGTCAGCGGGCTTGATCAATTCTATAAGTACTTTGTCGTTGGGTTTGATCTTTTTCTGTCGAAGGAGTTCCTTAGGGATTACAACGCCAAAGGAATTCCCCCATTTCCGCAAGGTCAGTTCAACCGCCATAAAATAAGTTATACATTAGTTATACTTAAAGCTTTCGCCTCATTTTCCAGAAGGTTCACGGCTCATACGAATGAAAAAGGAAGATTCCGAACAACCTTTATAAACCTGTCAAGAACCACCTTCTATACGAGGTAAAATGAAGGGAAGCTTATCCCACCTAACAAATAAGTGGTTCTTGAGCATGCCAGAAATGCTGAACATTTCTGAGCATTATAAACCTTCTTCGTCGATATGGAGCATGAAAAGATCGTCCCAGACACGAGCATCATCATAGAGGGTTTGCTGTCTCAAAAAATAAAGAGCAAGGAGCTCCATCCACGGCTCGTCCTCATCCATGAAGCGGTCGTTGCCGAGCTCGAAAGCCAGGCCAATAAGGGTCGGGAAACCGGTTTGAAAGGCTTAGAGGAAATCAAGGCTATCCGAAACTTAGCCAAAGATCATAAATTCGAGGTGCAATTCAAGGGTTCTCGTCCTGGTGACTTCGAGATTCGCTACGCCAAATCAGGTGAAATAGATAGCATCATCCGAGAATTAGCCGTTCAAGAAAAAGCCACTTTATTTACAGCCGATAAAGTTCAAGCTGCCGTAGCCGAATCCAAAGGCATCTCGGTCATCTTGTACGAATTCAAGGCGCAGGAAAAGCCGTTCATCTTAGTGAAATATTTCACAGACAACACGATGAGCATTCACTTAAAAGAGGGTTGTACACCACGCGCAAAGAAAGGCCTTCCAGGAAATTGGGAATACATTGAAATCAACAAAGAAGTTCTTTCGAATGAAGTCTTGCAGGACATGGCAAAAGAGATTCTCGAAGAAGCCTCGTTAAGAGACGACAGTTTCATCGAGGTCGAGCGCAGAAGTTCTTCCATTGTTCAGATCGCAAACTACCGCATTGTCATCACTCGCCCGCCATTCTCAGATGGTCATGAAATAACGGCCGTCAGACCGATCAAGCAACTCTCCTTATCAGACTACAAGCTTTCAGAAAAACTTTCCGAGCGCATCAAAGGAAAGGCTGAAGGCATTCTCATCGCTGGTCCTCCGGGGCATGGAAAGAGTACTTTTTGCCAAGCATTGGCTGAGTTCTATCTAAAGAAGAACAAGGTCATCAAAACCATTGAAACCCCTCGAGACTTGGTCTTGAGTAACGAGATCACCCAGTACTCTTTAAGTCATGGCGCTTCCAAGGAAATCCAAGACATCCTTCTCCTTTCACGACCTGATTACACCTTGTTTGACGAAATGCGCTCCACGGAAGATTTCCGTCTTTACTCAGACCTAAGACTCAGCGGCGTCGGAATGGTTGGCGTGGTCCACGCCACGGCCAGCATTGATGCTATCCAGCGTTTCATTGGTCGAATTGAATTAGGAGTCATCCCACACATCATGGACACG
>CAYOJS010000019.1:0-7991 GCA_964404345.1 uncultured Methanosarcinales archaeon | reverse complement strand
GCAGGTCAAAGTGCCCGCCGGTATGACAGAGGCAGACCTCGCTCGCCCCGTCGTCGTAGTGCACGATTTTGAATCCGGCAAACTGGAGTTCGAAGTTTACTCATACGGGGAGGAAACCATTGTCATTCCGGTCAAGACCGACAGCCTGAGTCCGGCCGCCCGCCTAGCCATCGAACCCATCAAGCAGGCCTTCAAGAAATACTCAGAAAGGGTCGATGTAGAAATGGTTTCGGACAACAAGTGCGTTGTTTACGTGGAACCCTCAAAGAAAATGGAGATCATCGGTCCAAAAGGAGAAAACATTCAGCGCATCGAGGAAAAACTGGGTTTATCGATCGATATCCGGGAGCTTTCCGAAGCCAAAAAGAAGTCTACTAAAACACCAATTCATTACGAAGTAAAGCACAACAAGTCCAACATTACCTTCCACTTAGCTTCGGAATACGCCAACAAAGACGTAGATATCGTCGTAGAAAACGATTATCTGCTCACAGCCCATTCTTCGAAGAAAGCCGACCTCAAGATGACGAACGAGAGCAGCATGGGCAAGATCCTGGTTTCTGCCTTGAAAAAAGGAAAGAAAGTAGAGCTTAAAGCCTAGTGTCAAGTCTTTGGTATACCATCCATTCTGCTGGAAACCTTTTTATAGGCATCGCCGTTTATCTATAGTATGGAATCAAAACTAAAAGTCCTATTCACGTTTACAAAGCCCCTAGATGAAAAGGCTAAAAAATTAGCAGAAGGCGTATTAGATGAGCTTGAGAAAAAGTTTAAAGATAAGGATCCTGGTTTCTCGGCAAAGTCTGAGTTTAAGAAACAATTAATCCTTCATCTAACCACAGGAGATACCAATCCAACGCATTTCGTCGTTCAATTGGATCGAAAACTAAAAGAGTGTCTAGGCAAAGAGTGCAAGATAGGAACAAAAGACTATCAGTTGGAAGAGTACGAAACCTTATTCGATTTAGATCAAGCGCCTCCAAAACCCATCAAAGTACCATATGGAGAAGTCACCATAAAAGGCAAGAAAGCTCACCTAGTCTACAAAAAGATAGATAAGGCTTTTTTCGAGGATCAGCGAGTCATGCGCACCGTAGCTTTAATCAAGGAAAAAGTCAAGAAATTATCGTATCAGGGCAAGGATGAGTTTAGAGAACTCATGTGGGAGGGTCAGCAGCGGATCGTTACCTACACAGGCGATCCTGCCGTGGACTTGGAAAAAATGCGTTGGTTGAGAAGAACTTCTGCAAAGGCGCAATTCATTTTAGGGAGAGAACTAGCTGCTCTAATAGCAGTTTTTAAGGAACTCTTCGAGGAAAGAGTGTACAAAAAACTCGGTTTTTTCGAGATGTCTTTCCCCAAGTTTGAGCCTTGGGATGTTCCTGAGAAAAGCGGCCATGCAAAAAACATATATCCCAATGCTTATTTTGTCTCTGTTCCAATAGAATCGAGCGAGGAATTTTGGGAGCCTGTAATGGATGAGTACTACATTACGCACAAAGTTCCAGCGCAAGAAGTCTTAAACAAAAGTGTTTGCGTGGGAATGATGAGCTTTGCCCAATGTCCTCCATTCTGGCCTTATCTGGAAAAGTCAGTAATTGACGAAGAGTCTCTTCCATTGTTAATATACGATTGGTCTGGCCCTACGTATCGCAATGA
Source organism: uncultured Methanosarcinales archaeon (assembly GCA_964404345.1). Taxonomy (GTDB): domain Archaea; phylum Nanobdellota; class Nanobdellia; order Woesearchaeales; family SM23-78; genus JBBSWA01. The sequence goes on along the minus strand of CAYOJS010000019.1, from coordinate 6,332 downwards.
AGCCGGAGGAACGCATGGACTGGATCGAGTGGAAGAGTTCCACCGCATCGAGACCATCTTTTTAGGCACCCAAGTGCAAGTAGTAAAGGCTTGGCATGATCTAGCAGAAGCCATGCGGACCTTTTTCGATCAAGTGTTGGACTTAGAAATAAGACAATCTAGAGTGACACCGTGGTGGATGGTGCACGGGGGAGTTCAGGAAGATAAGAGAAATGAGGATGTAGGCACGTTTGACTTTGACGCTTACCTCCCATACCGAGGTGATCGAACAAAAGAATGGTTAGAGATTCAAAATGTAAGTTCCAATGGAGATAAATATCCTAAAGCTTTTCAAGTGAAGGGTCGTAAAGAAGAGTTGTGGTCAGGTTGCGCAGGGGGCTCGTTCGAGCGTTGGATAGCGGCCTTCCTGGGTCAGAAAGGGTTAGATCCGAAAAATTGGCCGGAACTCATCCGTACTCGATATCTAGAGAAAATAAAGAAGATGAAGCCATTGAAGTTCTGCTAGCGTGAATGAAACACGGTCTTGGTTCCTTCATGCATGGTTCTGCGTTGCAGAGTGATAATGATTTCTTCAACCAGTGTGATGAATCCACAAATCGCACAGATAGTAAGGAAAAGGTTCGAGTAGCCGTAGAGTACGGCATGGGCAAAGAACAGGTAGATCAAAATCAGTTCTAGTTTTCCAGAGTAAAGGTGCAGGGGCAGGAATCGATGATAGATCCAAAGTTGCAAACTCAGATTAATGGCCAAGATCACGAAGAGAATAACAATCAAGAGTAAGTGGTCTTGGATCAAGTCAGGCAGCCAAAGGTAGGCCCAGAAGAGCAAGGACAGTCCAATGAGGTTATCGACAAAGCTGTCAAAGGCAGCGCCAAAGTGCGTGGCTTGATTGTACTTCCGCGCCAAGTATCCATCTAAAAAGTCAGTGAATCCGGCAAGAAGGAACAAAAAGGCAAAAGTCGTGCGATACTGTAGCACGGCCGTAATCCAAAGGGGCAATAAGAGCACCAATCGGCCAAAGGTGATCTGATTGGGAAGGAGCTCTAAAGCTTGGAGGAAGCCCGCTCGAACGTACCGACTTTTACTCTTTGGCCCACTTTGTTTTTTTGAGTTTCGTGTACTTTTCATGAATAGGATGCTCACTGTCTTCGTCAACTTCAACCTTTTCCTCGAAGTCTTTCTCGAGTTTTTTGCGGATCTTGTCAAGTTCGTTCATAGAGAGCCTACCAACACGTTGGTTTATTTAAGCTTTTAGTCTGTAAGACTGGAGTTATTCTGAATGGCTGCAACTTCGAATGGCTCACAGAAATGCAGTGCATTTCTGAAGCCAGAAATCTGTTGATTTCTGTGCTTCTAGGACGTTAACCCCCATCGATGCCATTCGCTCTTCTGAAAAAGGTATTTTTTCATCCAACCGTACTTTGTCGGAAGAAAGCTTTATAAGCCTCTTTCTTTAGCTTAAAATCGGTGAAAGGATGAATCCGTTTAAGTCTTGGTTTTGGTGGAAGTCTAAGTCTTCTAAAGATGTAGATATGGACTTGTTCAAGACAACAGCCATGCTGGGTTTAATGACCTTGCTAGGCAGCCTCTTTAACCTGATGTTTCATGTGGTTACCTCACGAAAGTTAGGTCCGGAAGAATACGGTATTGTAGGAGTCGTCACCTCCATTGTCTTGGCCGTCACCATTGCAGGCCTAGTAAGTGAGATGGTCATCACGAAATTCATCTCGTATTATCGCACAAGGAGCCAGGTGGAGATGATCATGTACTTGTCCATCACAGCATTCAAAGTGTTTTTCTCAGTGGGAGTTATCATAGCACTCCTGTTGTTTATCTTCAATGGTTGGGTGAGTGCTTTTTTCCATATGAGCGATGAGGGAACTGTATTCTGGTTGGGTGCTGGCATCATCTTGGCAGCAGTCGAGCCTGTTGTAAATGGTACATTAAGGGGTTTACAAGAGTTTTTCCAGTTGAGTCTGCTTAAGTTGATCGATCCATTCCTTCGATTGCTGCTCGTTTTAGCCTTGTTTTTCATCGGATTCAAGACCAATGGAGCCATCGCGGCCTTTGTTCTAGGAACCGTGGGCGCCTATTTAATCGCGTTAAAGCCTCTTTTAAAATGGAGGCGCATCAATTTATACAAAGTAAAGCACCGAGAAATCCTGAGATACGCCTGGCCCGTGTGTTATGTCTCCCTAGCTCTTTCCATTCTATTATATCTAGATGTGGTCTTTGCCAAACACTACCTATCCAATGAAGTGGCAGGCAATTACTTGGCCTTGTCCATGCTGTTCAAGATTCCTTTTATGATTTCCGTGTCCATGGCCAGTGTTTTCTTCCCGAAGGTGGTGGAAGCCTTCAGTACGAGTCAAGAAACAGCGCCGTATTTCAAGTCTGTCTTGAAGTACAACTTGGTTTCTTCAGGGTTTTTGCTGCTGGTTTTTCTTCTCTTCCCGAATTGGGTCGTTTCAACGGTCTTCGGTCCGAATTTCGGCGGTTCAGAGGTGTTGTTTTTGGGCACCTTGGCGTTCACCATGCTTTCCGTCATTAATCTAGTCTACTCGTACAAGTTGGCAAAGGAGGAGTACGACAACATTGCTTTGCTCTGGCTGGCGTTCATGTGTGACTTGGTTTTCATTTTGCTGTTCCACAGTTCTCTTAAGCAATTTGTGTGGGTGCAGTTAGGTTTGATGACTGCCTTATTCACCGCTGTGCTGATCCTTGAAAGAAAGGTCTTGTTTGAAAAGGTGTATAAGAAGCCTTATCAACAGATCCGCGTGGATGAGTTCTAGTCGGTATATTTGTGAACTACCCCGCCCTAAATGGACGGGGCGTCCGACGTGAGTTCGTGGCGCTGCTAAGCGTAGCTTAGCAGCGTGGTCTGTTCTTTCTCGTTGTTTTTCCAGTGTTTTTTCTGACCTTCTTCGATGTAGCGCTTGACAGTTTCTGCATTTACCGCACCAACGGTGCGGTAGAAGTAGCCGCTACTCCAGAATTTGTCCCCCCAGAGTTGGTCTTTGAAAAGTTCTCGATGATTCTTGCGCATCATGTAGCTGCTGAATCCTTTCAGCTGGCTTGCCAGTTTCGGGATGGAATGGTTTTTCCAGTTCTTGACAAACAAGTGCACGTGGTCTGGGCCGCACTCGATCGCGGCCAAGTGCACGCGTAAATGATGCGCTTTCTCGTTAATGTATGTGACGGTTAATTCGCGGACTAATGGGTCCGCGAATACCGCTCGTCGGTAGGCTGGTGTGATTTGCAGGTGCAAGTTGCTCTCGCCCAGAGCGTGCGAAGTACTTCGTAGTTCGTTTTTCATGGTTTTTCTCCGATGGTTCCATCAAAAAGCAAAGTTTTTTGGGACACAGGAAGCTACGCTTCCTGATGTTTTTAAAAGAAGAAAGCTACCGCTAAGGTAAGCTTTTGTACCGGAGCGCGACCATCTCGCGCTCCGTCATTTCTTACTACGAAATTTTAAGAATTTTTCGACGAGAAACGCCTACGCCACTCTGTTTTCATCCGCCGGGCTAAAGCCAAAAAACGCGGTGTTCAAACGAGGGCTCCGGCTATAAATAAAAAACCTTCCCAATAAATATGTCACCAAGCTTTTTAGAGCGGATGTTGTCAGGAAGAGAGGCATTAGCGGATAAGCCCTCTTTTTATCAGAGTGAGATCAGCGCAGTAGAGGCCGGTCTATGGCTTTCCGTTCATCCGAAAAGTTCAAATTTGTCCAACACCACAAAAAGTAGGGTTCCATTAGGAGTTTTTCAAGAAGCTCAATTATCTCAATTTGAGTCCCTTACAGGGATTGAAAGAAAAGCCATTTTATACTCTGTAGACGGGTATGAAGTGAATCCAGAGGGGATGAAAAGTGCAGACTGTACTTGTGGAAAGGCACCCATCTGGGTTTATGACAATCAAATCAGCACCGAACCTAGAAAGAAAATAAACCTGCTTTCAAAATTAGGGTTGGATTTTCGAACGCAAGCTGATTTTGTAAGAGGCCTTACGCGGGGAAAAATCCAAGGATTAAGGTTTTTTACCACAAACAGGCAGGGAGTTCTTTGTGTATATGGAATACTGCCTGAGAACGGAGGATATTTAATCTATAAAGATGCAGTTCCTCAAAGTCAAACAGGGGTCGATTACAGAGCATAGGAAGTTTCTAAAGTGGTAAGCCCCGAACAAGCGATTCGTGAAGCAAAAGCATTCAGAACATATTTCGATAGTGTAGGCATTGAAGTCAAGGATAAAAATGAATGGAAGGAAGGCAGTTTTGAAGAAGCTCAAAGTAAAAGAATGCCATTAAGAGCCATACGAAGCGATCAGAAATTAAGATTAGATGAGCGAACGGTTTTTTTGACTTTTTCACTTCAAGACGGAAAAGTCTACAGCGAAATTTCAGGGGTTACTATCTGGAATTTTATGATGGCAAAAAAGGAGGAAGAGCTCAGAGAGGCCAGTAATTTAATAAGCGCGGTATTTAGCTCTTAGGAAACTTCATAAATAAGTAGTCGTTCAAAGAACGCATGTCCCAAGAAACACTCAATCAAATTCGCTCATTGTTCCAGCAGCACAACATCTCGTTCAAGGAATGGCATCACGCTCCTATTCGTACGTCAGAAGAAGCCGCAAAGATTCGCGGCGTGGACATCAAGTTGGGTGCAAAGGCCATGGTGTTGAAGGTTGATGATCAGTTCATCATGTGCGTTTTATCCGCTGCCAAACGCTTAGATTCCAACAAGATTCGTACCTTATTGGGTGCGAAAAAGGTTCGTTTTGCCAATCCCGCGGAGCTCATGGAAAAAACAGCCTGCGAGCCAGGCAGTGTTCCTCCATTTGGAAACCTATTAGGCCTCCCCTTATATGTGGATAAGTCTTTATTAGAAAACGAGGAGATTGACTTCAACGTGGGCCTGGTTACCGATTCCATGGCCATTTCAACAAAGGACTACATAAAGCTGGTTCCGGAGGCTCAGATAGGGGTTGACGTTTCAGAAGGGTGAAGGGGCGTACGAAAAGGTGGAGTAACGTTTAAAAAGGTGCAGCCAACTCCCTCAAGTATGAAAGCCACCCACGCCTTTACGCTATTCAGCTTGATTGCACTATTAGCCATAAACCTCGTCGGAGCCTATCCCTTTTTAGGGTATGGCTCTCTAACCTATCCGTATCCTTCTTACTTTTATCCAAGCTACCAATACGCTGAGCCCTACAACACCTTCAACACCAACGTGCAGCAAAGAGACGTCTACGATGTGCAGCCCATCAATCGCCATTTCACGCACGAGCGCCACCATGTTTTAAGAACCGTGCATCATAAGGTATACCAAATAAGGGATATTCATAATGTCGTAGACACTTACTCCAATCAGGATGTATATGCCTACCCTCAAACCATGTACATGGGTTCACATGGGACTCCTTACAGCTATCCTTACCGTTACTATTAAGGATAAACTTTAAAAACTTCTTCGCAATTCTACCTTCTATGGAAGCATCGAAGGGACTGGTTTTAGCTTTGTTTCTACTGGCTTTATCGCCATTTGCATCATCTTATTCATACAACGGAGATTCTTACAACTATTACAACAATTACAACAGTTTGGATTATCCATACCGTTACCAGACGAACGGACACTGGGAGTGGCATCCGTACACCTATCCAACATATTATCAACCCTATTCAAGACATCGTTGGTCGAATTATGACCATGATTATTACCGCCCTTGGTATTCTAGCCGCCCTTCCTACTACTACCATCCTTGGCGTTGGTCCGATCGTCGCTATTACGGATAATTTCTAGACGACAGTAGATCAAAACATTTATAAAGCATCGACGAATACGATAGAGTATTGTTAATTTTTTTAGGTGATAGCATGGAAAATATGGAAAGTCGTCCATTGGACGCGTTAAATAAAAGCCGCAACAAAAGAGTCATTGTCGAATTGAAGAACGGCCGCCAATACGTGGGCCTATTGAAGGCATTTGACATTCACATCAACATTGTTCTAGACGAAGCAGAGGAGCGCATCGATAATGAAGTAAAGCGCAAGCTAGGCACTGTTTTCATCCGTGGAGACACCATCACCATCCTTTCTCCACAATAAATATTCTTTCTTTTATGGATAATTGCACTAATTATGCTATACATGGCGCAATTATTCATCCCAATAATTTCGCCAGATTATGTAGCCAAATGAGCGAAATTATTGCTATCTTAGAACCCAAAACGATCCAAGCTTAAACACGACTAAATCAGAAGATGGAACTTTATCAAAGGGTAGCAATTCCGCGCCTGAAATGGGTTGCTGCCATGGGAATTGCATGGCGAGG
>CAYOJS010000018.1:0-14052 GCA_964404345.1 uncultured Methanosarcinales archaeon | reverse complement strand
AAAAATGCCCATAAAGATTAAAAGGCCAATCCAAAATATCCTCGGATGATGTTCATATTCAATCTCGATATCTTCTAAGATATGCTTCCATATAGACCCACGCATAAAAACTGTTAGGATCAGAATTATATAAAGCTGTCGTAATACGGTTTCTAATAGCAAATCTCCTTAATAATGGAACAAAATAAGGAGATTTACTAGACTAGCTAATCTAGCAATAACATCAGAAATCCACATTTCTGAGTGTGCTCAAAAATCGCTATTCCTTTTTAATTGGCGATTCTTGACAGTTCATAAATTAACGAGATTCGCCATAACACAAAATATCTAAGTTTATTATAACTTTAACTGAGGATACCTTTTTCTCATGTAAACCCTTGCAAAGGGGTATAATAGTTTCTGAAAAAAAGCGTAATTATGAGTATAATACAGGTAATGGAAAGGGTCCTTAATCTTAACTGATTTACGCATCATCCAACCATAATTTTTACCATTAAAGTTCTCCCACAAGAAACGATTAACGAGGCTTGCCTTCAACTTACGACTAAAACGCTTCTTAACTAGCTCCTCATAGTTTAATTCTTCGATTACGCTTTTAGCCGCAAGAAACCCTGAAGTGACTGCTGTACGGATACCAAATCCCCACAATAGATCTTGCAAACCAGCGGCTTCCCCCACATACAACGTTTTCCCCTTTCTGAATACATTCTTTATAGAAAAGGATTCTACGCCCCCTACTTCTTTTGGATCTTGAATATCTAATTTTAACATCCTATTAAACATATTTTTTGTATCACCAAAGCACGTTTTAACCTGACTGAACTTGTCAAACAAAACAGTACACATGCACCCATACCCTTTTGTAACTAAAAGATAAGAATACCCTTTGTAAGCAGCTTTGTCGTTCACTAGGCTAATAGCCATATCCTTCATGCTCGTCTTGAAAATAATGCCTTTATCTACAGCAGCGACCTCTTTTAACCTCGGACCGGCCCCAACAATATCTGCTTCACTCTCATCTAATCTTCTACCAAAATGAATTCTTACCCCCTCGGCTAAAGCCTGCCTTTTCAAGCCCTGATCTAAACTTTGATACATAGAGCCTCTTTTCACAAGGTAAAACATCGGCTTATCGAGATGAGTTTCTGCCATGCTATCCCCATTTGATAAGATTACTTTAGAAAAAGGATCGCAGTCAAAATTTATTTTGATACCCATATCCTTAAAATCTTGCACCACATTCTTTGTTTCAGACCAGTTTTCAAGACCTTGTAAGTCACCATGGAAGCGCATACCGACATCTGAATTCTTCTCGAAGACATCGACTTTATACCCTGCCTTGGCAAGATTGATTGCGGCAGAAAGACCGGCCGGACCCGCACCCAGGATTTTAATTTGTTTCATTCTCCCATTAACTGCTCCAAATATAAAAAACTTAGCAAACAAAGAATATTTAAAAAGAACCTGCTAAGATCGGATGAATGATCCACATCCGCAAGCTGAACGGGCAAATTGAGGAGTTTAAGGAAGCCAAGATTCGGCGAAGCCTGATCAATGCCGGAGCCAGCCACAATATTGCACATGAAATCCTAGACAAGCTGCGAAGGCAGCTGTATGATGGCATCACCACCAAAGAAATCTTCCGCTTTGTCTTTCACGAACTGCGCAAGTACACTCCCACCCTTGCCGAGAAATTTGACCTTAAAAACGCGATTTTACGCATGGGCCCCGCTGGATTTGCCTTCGAAGAATACGTAGCACACATCCTCCAAAGCAAAGGATATACTACACAAACGGACCTGTACATCAAAGGAACCTACATTACCCACGAAATCGATGTCATTGCTGAGAAACCCAGCGAACGATTAATGGTGGAGTGCAAACACCACCTACAACCCTGGAACGGCTGCCACATTCAGACTGCTCTATATGTATGGGCCCGGTTCTTGGAAGTCAAAAAGAACTTCACCCAACCCATGCTAGTCACCAATACCACTTTTACTGAATCCATCATCCGGTACGCCCGTGGCGTTGGATTACGATTGATGGGATGGAAATACCCCCATGGAGACAGCTTAGAAGAAAACATAGAAAGGTACAAATTATACCCTGTGACTTTGCTACACAGCATTGAACCTGAGACCTTAACGCTGCTTTTAGAACACAAAATAGTCCTTCTCAAAACGCTCGCGCAACTATCTGAAGTCGAACTCAGCCAAGTCCTGCAACTACCACCCCAAAAAGTGAAACACATCAGCGAAGAAGCCCAAGAACTCTGCGGGATTAATCAGATACCCCTCTAATATTGGCTCTCTCGGCTGCATACTCCCGTTCCTGCTTTTCTTCTATTACTTGATCAAAGCGTACTTCATACGGCCGGATCACTTCCAGACCATAGATACTCTGCGCAACCCCCAATAACTGAAAAAAATCACCCGTATCCCTGCTAAAATCCCCTCCTTTTGCCTCTATCCGACTTAACAAAGCCTCTAACAAACCCCCAACAGACACCAAAGAAAGATCGGCTTCTTCAATAGACTCATTTTTGAGAATCCCCTGCCTCCACCCGGAAACTATCTTCCTCGAGGTGCTGAGTGGAAAACTCGAACATCTCGCTGTCCTCCAATCCATGAAACCTGTGCAAAACACCCGGACTAATGCGGGCCTTGTCTCCTTTGCGCAACACCGCCCGTTGCGTGTGCCCATCCCGATCCTGAAACACCATCTCTACTTTACCACTCTGCACATAAAACGTCTCGTCCTTCTTTCCATGATAATGCACACTGCACTCCTTACCTTTATACAAAACCAGCTTCTTACCGCAATACTGATCTGTGTTTGCAATCCACAACTCCTTACCCCAACCCTTAGGAATTTCAGAAACAGTATGCTCCCTCAATTCCTTAAACGTCACCACGGACGTTCCTGGCTTTTGCACCACCACGTTCGCCACCTGATTTGCCAGCAAGCCCCCTTCTTCCAAACTGGACCCTGCCGCGCACGATAAAGCCATAACCGCCATGACCGTGTCCCCTGCCCCTGTAAGATCGTACACTGCCACCCGCCTTGTAGGAAAATGCTGCACTCTTCCTTCTTTCTCAAACAACCACATCCCTTCCGGCCCCTGCGTTATACACACATTGGTATCCAATTCTTTCACCAACTTTAACCCGGCTTCTGAAATGGGATTAAGACCGGACATCTCTACGGCCTCTTTTGCATTCGGCTTGATCAAAAACACCCCCTGATACAACGACTGGTTTTTTGGCTTACCATCCACCATAATTTTTTTATGATGCCGCAAGGCTTCCTCCTTTAATCCATGCATTACCCGCGGCGTAATTACGCCCTTTGCATAATCGCTCACCACCACGATGTCTACATCTGGCATGCAGCGTTGAATGTTCTGCAATACTTTGTTCTCTACTCCCCCAGCAATTGGATCCGTTGTTTCATAATCGACCCGCATCATCTGATGACTTACCGCCACAAAACGCTGCTTCAAAGTCGTCGGACGATCGGCCACCACAAGATGGTCGCTGGAAACCCCCCTTTGATTCAATTCAGCACACAGGCGATCCTTATTCACGTCTGCCCCTACAACACCGATGAGTAAAGGGATGCCGCCTAAAGCCGCAATGTTCGTAGCTACGTTTGAAGCTCCACCCGGCATTGCCGTTTGATTCTTCACATGCAACACGGGCACTGGAGCCTCTGGAGAAATGCGATTCACCTCCCCATACGAAAAAAGATCGAGCATTACATCTCCTAAAATCAAAACCTTCTTTCCCTTAAACTTCGTTTCCACTTCCCTAAAATCCACCATGACCCTTCAGAAAAGAAAAACTCTTTATTATAGCTTTAGAAAGCCTTAAAAGAACCCCCTAACCCAAGCTTACGCCCACTGCGCCGCCACTCGAAAAGATCGAACTGCCCGACAACTTCATTGTGCCGTACTTTGAATACCCTTGATTGGACGTGGAAACCTTTTTCGCATACTTGACGTACAAGCTGGGATTCTTCTTATACGCCGCACGCAACATCTCCTCCGCATGCTTATCCCGAGGATACCCTTTCTGAACAAAGGATTTTGCCTCCTTCAACACATAATCATCTACTGCATCCCGATTGAAGGTAGCCTTGAAAATTTTCCTGATGGCGGCCATGGCCAATACTTCTGCATCCTGCGTCACAACCTTCGGCCGCTGCCTAAACGGATTATAACTAGAAGTCTTCGTGATCGTAGTTCCGCACCCATTCTCCTCCTTACACGCATGGTGCAAAAAACGATCCGTCACTGAGGATGTAGCTGGATAAGTCGTTTGAGCGCTTATGCTCAAGATCAACCCTAGAAAAATAAACGCGATTAAGACCGATTTCATACTTGAAAAGTAGGATTTAACTCTTTAAATAGTTTACCCCCCATTCAGCCAGAAGCACAAGTCATAACAACCGAAAGGCTTAAAAGCCGTTTTTCGTTCTATATAAATGAATTCACCTGTGAAAAAAATGAGCCCTGCTTCTCGTTTATTAGAAATATGCACAAACTATTATACCTTTTTTCTTTCTGGCCTTAAGAAGAACGCTTTAACTCTTAAAAACCTCACTACCTTTGAAAAAGCGATCGTTGCTTTTTTCTTCGTATTCTCGGTTTTTAATATTGCCACGGTCACTTGGGGGGTGTCCAGCTACATTTCTTGGAGCATCGATGATCCTAGCGGAATGCCCATCTTGGAGTTCCTCGCAAAGCATCAAATCTACCTATTTCACAACTACCCTCCTTTATTATTCGTGATTAACGGATTGCTCTATCTGCCCGTCCTTTTCATTTACTGGCTAACGGGGACCCTGCACCCAACCCTAGTTTACCCTTATGGCTTTTCTAACATTGGCATCCAAGTGGGTATTTTAATCATGATCACCCGAACCCTCAACTTCCTAACCTACCTTTTAACCGGATACTTTTTTTACAAAGGCATGCACATTGTTGACAAAAAAATTGCCTTTTATGGATGCTTTTTATACCTTCTTTCCCCTATCATCATCCAGTTTTCAACGCTAGGAAACATGGACACCCCCATGATGTTCTTTTTAAGCATCACCTTCTATTTCTTAGCCAGACTTTATTTCCTTAAGCCAAAAGAAACTGAAAGACCTAAATACATTTACCTACTTTTCTTATCTTTTGCATTCTTATGCTCTACAAAAGAAGCAGGGGCCGTTTCATTCCTATTGCCCTTCTTTATTTTGATCCTCAAACTATCCTTTTACGACCACGTTCGGTTTAAGAAGATCTTCGTTGAATTTTTCAAAGCAAGCCTTCTGTTTATCTTCGTCTATGTTCTGATAAACAATATTGTGTTTAATTACTCTGGATTCGTATCGCACCTCAAGTTTTTCTTAGGAAAAGGAGTACTGGCCGAGATTTCAGTTCCTTATGACCAGATAACCCTGCTACGAAAAACCCTTCTTGCGATTTTCCTTACTTCTCCTGTCATTGCTGTTTTGAGTATCTTTGGGATCCTTATTTCCCTATTTCAAAAAAGATTCCGTATGTTTTTGTTTTTCCTTACTCCTATCCTGGGTTATTATGTTCTCGTTTTAAGCCGTGTAGAAACCGTCGTACTAAGATACACCATGCCCATCGTCTTTTACCTTGCCCTTTTTGCCGGAACCACTTTATACCAAATCGACTTCCTTAAAAAAAGATTTCTAAGAAAAGTGATTGTTCTCGTTATCCTAGCAAGCGTTGTTATACCCTCCCTAAGTCCTGTTTATGGAAAGTTTACCGATAGTAGATATGAAACAAGAGAAGTCTTGAGGGAAGTAAGTCACGGTAAAACTGTTTATGCACTCACCACTTGGATGGGAGAGGTAGCGAATTGGATGCCTAACGTATCCATATCCTATGACCTTACGAAACCAAGCCCTTTCCTTAACCCTAACCTTACTACCATGATTCATGCAACAAACTCCTCTTCCAACCTTTACCTCGTATCTTATGAACTCTATCAAAGAAGAAATGAAGTCTTTAAAGACTTAAAAGTGTTGTACGATTCTGGCGAGAAAGGACCTTATTATTACAGAGCGGATGCAGACTTAAGCGCCTGCAGGATAAGCTGCAGGCATCTGATCCTTAGCCATTAACTTTTATTATAGTTGTTAAACAATCTTTTTACATCGATCTCTAGCCCAAGAAGATCAATTAAAGAACCGACACCTGGTAAAAGATTGCCCAAGAGGATCGCTAAAAAAGTAAGAGGAAACTCGCAAAGCTTTTCTGAATATCGAAATGTCTCTACTAAAATAGCTAATAGGTATATGCCCACAATAAATAACCATCCCATTCTAATCAAGGGATAAAAGATACTTAAACCTACTCCAATAATTAAAAAAAGTACGAATAGGGCAGGAATTGCATAAAAAAGGTTCGCTATACAAAAATTTTCCTTCAATAGCTTAAATGAAAAAAAACCCCTAATGATTCGTTGTATTATGAATGGGCTATATAATGTGCGGTTGTGATGATAAACTATTACTTTATTATCAAAAAATATCTTCTTATGTTGCTCTTGAATACGATTGCAAAACTCTGTGTCTTCCGCACAATCTAATGACTCGTTAAAGTACCCGATTTTTTTAACCGCTTCATTCTTTACAATTAAGTTACAGGTTGGAAGCATTTCACAATAACGGTTTGGAGCTATTTTTTTATGAAAGGTCTTACTCCCCAAAACCAAAAAAGACTTCAATGCATTCCCCGCTGCTTTTTGAAGTAAAGGATCAGTTGGAGGGCACAGATTAGGCCCACCTGCCGCCCATAAGTTGATATCCTGCGATAAAGCCTTTATCGCATTGGAAAGCCAATCCCTTGTAGGATAAGCATCTGAATCGATGAACGCGTAATAATCCGTATCAGGATATTTAGCCATACCTAGGTTGCGTTTTACACTTATATTTTCCTTACCTGTGACACATATTTTTATTTTTTTATCTTTAAATTTTTTAGGCAGATGAATAGAGGCATCTGGAAGTAATACAATTAAAAAGCGAAGATAATCGAGCTGCAAGCAACCTTGAATGGACTCAAAAACATAAGGATTTAGGGCGTTAAAAGGTATAATAATAGTAACTTTATTATTCATTTGAACTGTTGTGATTAACTTATATTTTATAAATCTTTTGTGACCTTGAGTTCTGTAATTTTACCAACTAGATTTTCGTAGCACTTTTTCTACAGAGCTGATAAAAGAGTACGTGGAAAGCTTCGTCGATGAATAATTAGTTCTCGTCGATAAAATTGTGGGGTCTGTAGTAGCGAAATCTTTATATACTTAGTATATACTATTATATACTAATATGAGGCGTTTCGAATTCAAAAAAGAGACATTCAGTTTTCAAACCGAAGTAAAATTCTTTTTTGAAAAACAAATCACGAAATTTGGCAATGGTGCCAAAATCGATGCTCCGAAGGAGCATATTGGAAAAAAGGTGATTGTTCTTGTTATCGAAGAATAAGGATGAAATAATAAAGGAATTACAAAAAGAACTTGAGAAAATTCGTAAGGAAAAAGAATCACTTGAAAAAGAAAATGAAGATCTCAAAAAAATCCTGACGATTTTCATTAATCCGCACACGCCGCCCTCAAAACAAGTTTTTAAGACGAGAACTCATCAAGCTTCCTCAAAAAAGCTTGGCGCTCCAATAGGCCATAAAGGCACGACGAGAGAAATTCCAGAGCCTAATGAAACAATGAACCACTTCTTAATCAAATGTCCTAAATGTAATGACTTCTTGAGCAAGCCATTCGATATAGAAGAGAGAATAGAAGAAGAAATCCCAGAACCTCAACCTGTTAAAGTAACAAAACACATCATTGGCTTTTACGACTGTAAAAACTGCGGTGTAGTCACCGCAGAAACAAATCTTCCAAAAGAAGGAAATTTCGGAAAAAACACTTTAACTCATGTGACTTTAATGAAATACGATGACAGACTTCCTGCAAGAAAAATAACAACCTCGCTTCAAAGACAACACAATATGGAATTAACTCACTCGACGATACTGAACATTATTCAACGAGTTGTCAAAGCAGTCCAGTCTGCCTTTGAAAAAATCAAAGCAATGATAAGAACATTCTTCAACATATACATCGACGAGACAAGCATAAAAGTCCAAGGCAAAAACTTCTGGATATGGATCTTCACAACCATCACAACAACACTTTTTGTAATAAGAAAAAGCAGGCACTGTAAAGTAGTCGAAGAAGTTCTCGGAGAGAACTTCAAAGGAGTCATTAACTGCGACGGTTGGGAAACATACCAAACATATCACGACAAAAACGGCAAAGTCAAAATACAACGCTGCTGGGCACACCCAATAAGAGAAGTTGAAGCACTCGCAGAAAAATACGACGAAGTCAAACCATTATTCAAGTGGTTCCAAAATATTTATGTCATGGTTTGTAATGCACGAGAAAGCGGCAAACAACACTACATTCGAGAAAGACTCAAAGAAAAATGCGAAAAAGAACTACGAAAATGGCTTGACGTAGCCAAGCCATACAAAGAACTCAAAACAGCACGAACAAAAATAGAAAACGGCTTCAAACACTGGTTCACATGCATCATCCATCCAGAAGTAGAACCAACAAACAACAGAGCAGAAAGAATGCTCTGAGAACAAGTAATACTCAGAAAAATAACAGGAACACTCAGAAACGAAAAAGGAACAACAGCAAACGAAACAATGATGAGCCTAATAACAACATGGAAACAACAAAACAAAAACCCATTCCTAGAGCTTAGAGCCCTCCTCTAAGCTTTCCACGTACATAAAAGAATAAGCTTTATAAAAAGAGAGGCATCCATGAGACTATATGCTCATCGTTCCGAATTGGACAGTCATTTTAAAAGGATTAACATGACGAAAATTTTATTTGTTCAAAATATGTTGTATGAATATTTAGGGGTAGCTTACCTTTCTGCAGCTCTTAAAAAAGCAAATCACCATTGCGACGTTTTCATAGAAGGCTATGATAACGACTTATTCTCTCATGAAGCAGACATTTATGCTTTTTCTTGTACAACGGGTTTACATAAATGGGCACTGCGGGTTGCTAAAGAGATAAAAAAGCGAACTCATAAACTTGTTATTTTTGGCGGCCCTCATGCTACTTTCTTCCCCGAAATTATCAATAGTCCAGAAGTTGATATTGTTGGCATGGGAGAATGTGAGCAAGCGATCGTGGAATTGGCAGATAGGTGGCAAAAAAAACAAGACATCACGAAAATAAAGAATCTCTGGGTCAAGAGCAAGGGTAAGGTATATAAAAATGAGTTGCGGGCTTTGACAGATAATTTAGATACGTTGGAAAATCCAGATCGAGAACTTTATCTCGGCAAATACCCTTTCTTAAGAGACCTGCCAAGAAAAGCTTTTTTTAGTGGGCGTGGATGTCCTTATAACTGCACCTTTTGTTTCAATCATTCTCTTAATAAGTTGTATACAGGAAAAGGAAGAATGGTTAGAAGAAGGAGTGTCGGGCATGTGATAAACGAGATCAAGGAAGTGCGCAAAAAATATCCTTTAAAAGCTGTGTTTTTTCAAGACGACACGTTCATACTGCACAAGGAGTGGGTCAAGGAGTTTATGAATAAGTACAAAAAAGAGATACGCATACCTTTTCTTTGTTTGATTCGAGCTGACCTAGTGGATGAAGGCATGGTTCGTTGCCTTAAAGAAGGGGGCTGCGTTACAGTATTTTTTGGTATTGAAAGTGGAAATGAGGTTATACGAAACGATGTTTTAAAAAAAAGAATATCCAATGCTCAGATAATCCGTGCAGGACAATTACTTAGAAAATATCGTATAAAGTTTAAAACGTATAATGTTCTAGGATTTCCAGGAGAGACTGTTGAGACTGCTTTTGAAACTGTTCATCTGAATCAGAAAGTGAAATCTGACTATCCGTGGTGTGCCTTGCTCCAGCCTTATCCTCGCACAGAGATCTACGAGCAATTAAAAGCACAACATATGATACCTGCGCAGTTCTCTCTTGATGACATTCATACTTCTTTCTTCTTAGATACTGTAGTTGTCAAAGACAAGGAGTTGGTTAACTTGCAGAAGCTTTTTTTCTATGCTGTAAAATTCCCAATTATGGAACCTTTGATTAAGAAACTTATAAAGCTTAAACCCAATAAATTTTTCGAACTGGCTTTCTTAGCATCTTATGCTTATGTTTATATCCGAAGCGAGTCATTAGGAGTGTTTGCGACTATTTGGTTTGGCTTGAAACATTTAAAAACATTCTTTTATGATCTTCCATAAGAACATTCACATTGGAATTCAAGCTATCTGATAATAGGAAATATTCCACTTTCACGGACAAATTTATTTTTAAGCATCTTATTCTCGAAAGATAAAAAAATTGAAACACGGAACGATAGTCTTAAAAACCCTATCCAGGTTAGAAAGGCTTCCAGTAAAGTATATAAACGGAATCGACCGATCCCCTCCTATGAAATTACTTAAACTAGCCTATAACTCCTATATTTCACAGAAAGAACCTTTCAGTGTGATCCATTTCATTACAAACAAATGCAATGCCCGATGCAAGCACTGCTTTATCGACTTTAAACACCCCGATGTTTTCAAAGGAGAACTCACTCTGAAAGAAATTGAGGCATTAACCAAAAACCTTGGAAAAAACTTATTTAACGTAAACTTTACCGGTGGAGAGCCTTTTGTTCGAAGAGACATCTTTGAAATTGCCAAGCTGTATTTCAAAAACACATCCATCAATTCCATCTTTATTACTACCAACGGAATGTACACTGAATTTGTGAAAGAGTTCATTGACAAGTTCTTAAAATCTGATATAAAAGGAAACCTCTTTTTCTCCATTTCCATTGATAACTTTGAAGCAAGCCATGACACGAATCGAAGAGTCCCTGGACTATATAAAAAAGCGTTAGAAACCTATAATTTAGTAAAGAGTTATAACAACCCCTGCTTAAAATCTAATATCAGCATCACTGTTACAGACCATAACTGCGACAAAGTCGTTGATTTATATGAACATTTGAAAAAGAAAGGTGTGACTGCTTTCTCTGCCATTGTCATGCGCGAAGAAGGTGTTGTAAAAAAGATCAGCCCTGCTGTTAAACGCAAAATACTCGATGCTTATGTAAAATTAACCACACGCATCCATAAGGACATGGTTGCAGGAAACACTTCTGGATTTGGAACCGATGGAGAAAACGTACAAGGACTTCTCATGAATGCCAAGAACATGCTCAGCAACGATATTGTTGCAAAGACCTATATGAAACCTCAGTTTATATCCAACTGCCCTGCAGGAGCCCTCTTCGGAGTTATTTATGCAAACGGAGACGTTTACCCCTGTGAAATCTTAGCCGATAAAAAACTAGGCAACCTAAGAGACTACAACATGAACTTTATGGAACTATGGGGCAATAAAGCAACCCAGGATTGCAAAAAGTTTATCAAAGATACAAACTGCAATTGCACTTTTGAATGTGCTTTGTCCATTAATACGATCTCAAATGTAAAGCACATTCCTTCCATAGTAGCCAACGCTTGGAAACTTAAAAAGTGGTAACAAAAAATAAGATTCACCGTCAACTTCACATGGTGAATTCTGCTCGGCATCGTGCTCACCAAAAAGGCAACCTTTAAAAATAAACTCGAGTTTATCTGATCGAATGTATATCTTAGGGTTATATGATGGTCATGACGCAGGAGCCTGTATTATACGAGATGGTAAAATACTCAGTGCTGTAAATGAAGAGCGATTCTCACGAAAAAAATTCCACATCGGATTTCCTTATCTTTCCATCGAATTCCTCCTTCGAGACCTTAAACTAAGAAAAAAATATATTTCAAAAATAGCCGTAGGCGGCATGAATGGCATGCTGGTTAAGGACTTGGAAGACTCTTTTGGAGGCCTTTCAACAGGAATTGGAAGGCTGTATTGCGAATTGTCCTTTGTAGGCTTTCCCTTTCGCAGCCGATTGATCCGAAAATTGTATGGCCTTTGGGGATCCAAAAGAAGAAAGGGCGTCCGAGAAACACTTAAAAAACTCGGATTCCATCAAGAAGTCTTCTTCATAGACCACCATACAGCCCATGCTTATTCAGCCTATTATACGTTCGGTAAAACTCCAGCGTGGGTTTTTACCTTTGATGGTACCGGAGACTATACGTCTGCGACTGTCTATCAACCGAACGACCCCATCCATCGCATTGCCAGCTCAACCTCTTACGACTCGCCTGGCTATTTCTACAGCGCCATTACTCGAGTGCTTGGATTTAGAGCCCTGCGCCACGAAGGAAAAATTACAGGACTTGCTGCCTTTGGAGATCCAATGGTTTTTTATGATAAACTCAAACCTGCCTTACAATTATCCAGCGACAAAACAGAGTTTCGCAATAACTTCAGAGCTACAGGCTATCGAACGGTTCGGAAGCTCCAAAAACTCACCCAAGGATACAGACGAGAAGACATCGCAGCTGCTGCCCAACATATTCTTGAAGAAACTTGCTCGGCACATGTTGCCCACATGATCCGGAACGAAAAAAAGGTCAATATCGCTTTAGCTGGCGGAACGGTTGCCAATGTCAAACTCAACCAACGTATCCACGAACTCAAAAACGTGAACACAGTCTTCATTCACCCCCACATGGGCGATGGTGGCCTAAATGTAGGAGCTGCCCTGTATGTCTGGAGCCGACTTGGCACCAAAGACGGAAAAACCCCCACCCCAAAGCCCATCGAACACGTCTACTTTGGACCAGGATACAATGACCGCGAAATCAAAGCAGCCATTGACCGAGCCGGACTCAAAGCCATCCTATCTAAGAATGTAGAAAAAGAAATCGCCCAGCACATTGCGAATGGTAAAGTTGTTGCTCGGTTTAATGGAAAAATGGAGTATGGACCTAGAGCCTTAGGAAACCGAAGCATCCTTTACTCAACGAAAGAACCTTCTGTTAATCAATGGCTCAACAAGCGACTCAAGAGAACCGAATTCATGCCCTTTGCCCCCAGCACCCTCTATGAATATAAAGACCAGTGCTATAAAAATGTGAAAGGGGCTGAACACGCTGCCGAATTTATGACCATCACTTTCGACTGCACACCCTGGACCAAAAAGAACTGTCCAGCCATTGTACACGTAGACGGAACGGCGCGACCACAGCTTGTGAAGAAAGAAGTTAACCCTAGTTACTATAAGATCATTGATGAATACCGAAAAATAACTGGCATCCCGACCATTGTAAATACAAGCTTCAACATGCACGAAGAACCTATTGTCTGCACACCCGATGACGCGATTCGAAGTTACCTACAAGGACACTTAGACGTCATTGCCCTAGGTAATTGGATTGTGCTCAATAAACATGCAAAAAAGAACGAATAAAAAAATATGGCTTTTGTTTTTACTCGCTTTAGTTCTACGACTCATCCCCACTATTTGGTACTCAGCAGCACCTTCTGTGGATGCCAATGCCTACCACCAACTAGCCCTTAGCCTCTCCCAAGGTCAAGGATTTACCCTCGAAAAAGAACCTACCGCCCTTAAAGAACCCCTCCTACCCTTTATTGGGGGACTCATCTATTTTCTATTTGGAGAAAACTACCACTTTGTTTATGTCTTCCAATCCATTCTAAGCGCACTCATTGTCCTTCTCGCTTATAAGATCAGCCGGATGCTGTTCAAATCAGAAGATGCTGCTTGGTTTACCGCCCTGATTGTAACCATCTACCCCAACTTCATCCTTTACAGCAAAACCTTCCTTACCGAAACCCTTGCCACCTTCCTTACTATGCTCCTTGTCTACTGCTTACTCCACTGCAAACCTGGTCGGCATGGCTGGTTCGTTGCAAGCGGCCTAACTCTTGGAGCACTGGTACTCACCAAAGCAGCCTTCCTCTTCTTAATCCCCTTCCTTTTACTATATTTTTTATTCTTTAACTGGAAACGATGGAAAAATGAGCAGTACAGGAAATGCCAAAGGAATTT
>CAYOJS010000017.1:6803-14694 GCA_964404345.1 uncultured Methanosarcinales archaeon | reverse complement strand
CCAAAAAAACTTCTAAACACAAAAAAACAAGAGTTATTCAAACCTCTCTATATACTGTTGCCTATAATATAGCAAGT
This sequence comes from uncultured Methanosarcinales archaeon, assembly GCA_964404345.1. Classification (GTDB taxonomy): domain Archaea; phylum Nanobdellota; class Nanobdellia; order Woesearchaeales; family SM23-78; genus JBBSWA01. Next base: position 14,617 of record CAYOJS010000017.1, on the reverse strand, counting down.
ATACAGAATTAGAGTATTTGTTTAGCGTCTTCAGGGCAAAATTCATTCGATGACGGAAAGCACGAGCGTTGCAAGGGGGTGGCCCCTGCGGGGATGCAGCTCCTACTGTTCTTGAAGCTAGAATTTTGCAGATGCTAAGCAAATACAAATTAAGCAGTCTTCCAGTTTTGCCAGCAGAGCCATCCAGAAACAAGGAAGGCAAGAATGCTGAGCCAGAGGGGAACCTCCCAGCCAGCGATATTAGCCGGTGACCCGGCTAAGAATCGGAGTAAATGAATCAGTGCAATAATCCCAAAGATCACGGCATTGAGTTGAAGCAGGGGTTTAGTCTGCATGGGATTATATAGGGGATGAATTATATAAATTTTATCCTTTCACGACGCCTAATGGCACGAGTCGTACAACCATTTTTCCAATGCCAGTTTCATCGCTTACACGCACAACTTCATCTACGTCCTTATAGGCACCAGGTGCTTCTTCAGTAATGCCTTTCCATGAAGCCGCTTTGATGTGAATATTCTTCGCTTCGAGTTCTTTTTTGAGGTCTTCGCCGCGCCAGGTTCGGTTGGCTTGGGCACGTGACATTTCTCGTCCGGCACCGTGCGCCGTACTCCCGAAAGTCTCATCCATGCTGGTTCCAGTCCCAATCAATACATAACTGGCCGTTCCCATGCTGCCCGGTAACAAAACAGGTTGTCCTAAGTCTCTATACTTCTCAGGCACTTCAACCCGTCCAGGTCCAAACGCTCGCGTGGCTCCTTTTCGGTGGACAATGACTTTTTTCTTAACACCATCTATAGTGTGTTCTTCGACTTTCGCAATATTATGGGCAATGTCATAAACCGCATTTAATTGAGCGTCGGGGAAGACTTGTTGTAAGCTCTTTCGTGTTTGCGAAGCAATGATGTGTCGGTTGCACCAGGCATAATTCGCAGAGGCAATCATGCTTTTGAGGTAGTCTTGGGCAAGGGGGCTTGAAATGGGTGCGTAGATGAGGTCTTTTTCAGGTAAAGCCTTGATGACTTCAGGGTAAGCATCTTCCATTTTTCGTAGGTAATCTGTGCAGTTTTGGTGGCCAAATCCTCGGCTGCCACAGTGAATCATAAGGGTGATCTGTCCTTCTTTTTGGATGCCAAATCGTTCAGCTGCTTTCTTATCGTAAATCTTATCCACGACTTGGACTTCAAGGAAATGATTGCCCGCACCAAGGGTTCCAAGTTGTTTTCGTCCTCTTGCTTTGGCTTTGGTGCTGACTTTGGTGGTATCGACTCCAGCCATGCATCCTTTTTCTTCGCACAGTTCCACATCTTCAGGCAGGCCGTGTCCTTTTTCAAGAGCCCAGGTAGCTCCTTTCACCAAGACTTCATCAAGTTCTTCATTGGTAAGGTGTAAGAAACTTTCACTGCCAACGCCACTAGGAACGTTTTTGAACAATCGGTCTAGTAATTCTTTGATCTTGGGTTCTACATCTTGCCGAGTAAGGTTGCTCGCAAGGAGTCGCACGCCGCAGTTGATGTCGAATCCAATGCCGCCGGGGCTGATACAGCCTGTTTCATAATCCATGGCAGCAACGCCTCCAATAGAAAATCCATAGCCTTGGTGGGCGTCGGGCATCATGATGGAATATTTTTGAATCCCTGGCAGGTGCGTCGCAACGTTAATGCCTTGTTGGATGCAGTTGTCTTCCATCATCTTTTTCATGAGTTTTTCAGAGGCATAAATGCGTACAGGAACATGCATGGAGCCGTGTTTGGGCACTTCATAAAGACATTCCTTAATCTTGACAGGTGTTACTTTTTCGTCGGAAGTCATGGTTTTTAAGAACGGTTAATGCTTTAAAAAGGTTTGTGCCTTAGACCCAGGCAGCTAAAATCCCGCCCATGATAATAAGAGTAACTAAGTAGTAGGTGACATTGATCCAGTACAGCTTCCAGCTTTTGCCTTCCCAGAGAACGCTGCCGAGGTGTACAGGTAAGATAAATCCAATCCAGATCCAGAAGGCAACGGCAGCTCCTTCGCCAAAGGTTTGGGCATCAACCCATTTGACGATCGCGCTTAAAACAAAGGCCATAATCAAGGTGCCTAGGAACATAAGGGCATAGCTTTTGCCCATGCCTTTTTTCTGAGCTTCTCGGGCCTGTCGAGGTGTGATGCCTGCCAGCTTCACCCAGGCGTTTCCAAAGAATGTGGGAGAATACCAGCTTCCACCGATGATCATGCCAAGGGCCGCACTTACGATGATCGCTAAGGAATTGACAGAAGGGGGCAACATAAGAGAATCTTAGAATAAGGAGTATTTATGTTTTGTGTTTTATACAAATTTATTTCATAGCTTGTCGTTTCAATGGAAGAGGCATCTTCTCGATGGCATAGCGTAGAGCTATGCGAGGCATGTTTTGTTTATGCTGTAGAATGTATCGAAACACTTCTTTTGGATAAACATTGCTGGCCTCTTTGAGCATCCATCCATAGCCTTTTTGAACCAAGTCTTCTTGATCCATTAAGAGTTTGTCGGCAACTTCAAAAACATGTTTAAGCCAATTTGTTCTACGAATGGGGTAGATTAAGCTAACAGCGGCTGCTCGACGAAAATATTGATTTTTTGAGTTCGCCCATGCTTTTGTTTTGGGAAGAAACTGCGGGAATTGCAAGAGAAATGCGCCCAAGGCGTGGGTGCTCAAGTCATCGCAGGAGCCCCAATTTTTAATGTACCTTTTTATCCAGGATTCAAAGCGTTGAAAATCTGCGGGAGCGTATTGTTTCTTTAAACGGAAGGCCCAGTCAAAGGCCATGTGGTGCTCTTCGCTGTATCCTACATTTAGGAGTTGTTCACAGAGAGAGAAGATGTCTTTTTTAGGTAGGTGTTTTATCTCTTTAAAGTACTTAGCTGCCAATCTACGTACGGTGGGGGTCCGAACCCCGTGTGCACGGGGAGGATCGCTTTTATAGAATCGTTTGGAATCTTCTTTATACTGTTTATCTATGTTTGCGGCCAATTCGCTAATGATGCGTTTGATCATCAAACATCCACTACCATCTGGATCATAACTTGTCCGGGCTTTTCGTCAATAAGCATATCATTATACGTCGCTGCTTTGATGTCGCCGTGCGTCGCGTAGTTCTTGTGGTCATCGCCTAGAAGAGTGGCGCTGAGTTCATACATACTATTGTTTTGAGTAATCTTTAATTCAGATACATTGTGTAGGAGAAATCCTTCGGCGCTTAACAGGTAAACAAGTTCATCGACAAAGTCAAACAGTAGGCTTTCCTTGTTTTTGGCCTGTGCCTGGATTTTTTTAGTTAATGTGGGTTGAATGGTTTTAGTGTCGATCAATAAGTTGTAGAAGGCCAAGGCTGCATGGGAAAAAGCTTCTTCCAAGTTTTGGCCATAGGCCCGAAATTTAGCGTCGGCTGTGTGTTCGAGGTATTCATACGCTTTCATGATAAACTTGAAGAAAGCCTTGATTATAAAGGTTTATTGTTTAAGGGTGGGGAATCGCGGTACAAGGGTAACGAGAAGAGCAAAGGCTGTTCCAATGAGGGTCGGAATGTACCATCCAAATCCGATGGCGATGCCCAATGCCGCGCTGAACCATATGCTAGCCGCCGTAGTAAGGTTGGTGATGTGGCTGGCTTTTTTGTGCAGGATGATGCCCGCCCCCAGAAAGCCAACGCCCACTACAACGTTAGCAGCGATGCGGGCAGGTTCATGTGGATCCATAGAGAGGGAAAGTAGGGTGAAAAGCATGGCTCCTGCAATGACAAAGAAGTGGGTGCTGGTGCCTGCATCTTTCCCGCGGCCTTCTCGTTCCCAGCCGAGGATAAAGCTGACTATAAGGCTAAGGATAATCTTAACAAGAAAACTCATCTCAAGGGGACTTAAAAGATCCATCATCTTTTATTTGAGAACATAGGATTATTAAAAGGTTTCCGTTTAAGCCGACAGATGTTTCTTTCTCATGGAAAGTTTTCAAAATCTACGAAAATGTTTCGGGATTTGGATGAGCACAGTTAAATAGAATCTTATAGCTCGACGAGCATGGTTAAGTACTATTTAGATACATGCATCTGGATTGATTTCTTTGAAGATCGAAAAGGAGCTAAAGGAGAACCTTTTGGAGAATTTGCTTCTAGATTATTGACTAAGATTCAGTAAGGGCATCATAGGATTATTATTTCAGATCATCTGTTGGATGAGATGTATTCAAAGTTTTCATTAGATTTACTGATAGATACTTGGAAGTCTCTTGGAATTCCTCTTGAAAAAACCTTTCGTACTCTATCTCAAGCTGAGGAAGCAGATAGATTAGCACAAGAACAGAAAATTCCTTATGGAGATGCTTTGCATGCGATTTTGGCTAGAGAGCTCGAAGCAGTTTTAGTGACGAGAGATAAGCATTTCAAGAGATTAACGAATATTTCAAAACCATTTAAGCCCGAGACTTTGCTCTAGCCTTATTATAAAATTCCCAGAATACCTTTTCTCGAATTTCATGTAATTCTTTGTCGGTCGTCTGTTTTTTCTTCTTGAAGATGCCTCGGAATTGATCGATGTTGATCATCGTTTGCTTCAACTTAGTCTCATCGACTTTCTCCCGTAAAGCATTTCGGATGAACTCGGTACGATTCTGATAGCCTGCCTTTTTTACAATATCGTCTATTTGGTGCAAGAACTGCCTTTCCAGCTTGACGGTAATCATCTCAGTGACCATATAGTTAAAGTATATACTTTGGATATATAAAGATTTCGGCTTAAATTCGTCGGGTAGCAAGGAAACAACCTGAACTAGGCATCACCTGCACTATTAAGAACCTGCGGTTCAAACATCAAAACATATGATTCAACATCGCTTTTCGGGCAGTGCTCAACTCCTTTTGGAACGACGGCTATTTCTCCTTCTTGCAAAACAAGGCTGGATTGTCCTTTGATTTGTATAGTAATCTCTCCTTTTAAGATATAGAAGAACTCGTCTTCAGCGTGAGTATGCTAATGATATTCTCCTTTAAAGAGAGCCATTCGGACAGCTTGGTCATTGACTTTGGCTACTTCGACCGGAAACCAGGCTCTACCGTTAATCTCTTTCATTTTTTCTTTGAGTTGAATCTTTGATATCATTGTTTTACCAGATCTCCACCGTCTTTCCATCGCTCAGTCTAAACAGCACACTTTTGGCAATGCCTTCAAGCCGGTGAGAAACCATCATGTAGGCCCATGTGGCACCACATCCGCGGATCTGCACGGTCTTTCCTTTATACTTGCTCAAGTCTTCTTTCTCTATTTTCTTTCGTAGTTCTTCCGCATCCGTGATGCCTTCCACGTACATACTTAGGTCAAAGAGTTCGTGTCCTGGAGGAAGGGGTAGTTTTTCATGGGCAGCTTGAACAAAGCTTTTCATTGCGATCCTCTCCCATATAAAGAGTCTTGTCGATCTTGCATATTGCCGCCACCGAGGTAAGCTCCTCCAGAGGCTTCAGAGGGTTCCGTGCGGCCATACAGGTCTTCTCCACTTTTGTCAGTTTTATAGGCACCAGTCGGTCCTTCATCACTCTCGTCTTTTTGAAGTTTATATCCTTGGCCTGTGTCTTTTTCTTTGGGCGGTTCCATGGCTTTGCCGCAGTTGCATTCCCAGGCGACGTGTTGCGCTTCGTGTGTTTGCTGCATCTGTTGTGATCTAGGCGGTTCAAGCGCTTTCTTTTCTTCGTCACGCAGCCACCACGCATCAACGGTAGCTAGAGTAATGGGGGGTGGAAGTTCAGTCTTTTCAGAAGATGTTTTTGGGTCTTTTTCAGTAATAAGAATATCTTCTTTTTCAACCTGGACCAGTTGTGCATCAGCATGTTCCTTTGTGTGTTCCTTCCATCGTTTACTCTGTAGAATCTTTTTTTTATCAGCATCCGCAAGATCTTCTTGCTGGATCATAGAGTCGAGGGTTCCGAAGTCCATTTTTAGATAAGGCGCTCTTTCTTTTTATTGTGGATGTGAATGACGTTAACTGGACAGGCTTGGGCAGCTTCCATATTGGTTTTGAGTTCTTTGTCAGTGATGTCTGTTTTTGTGGGTTTGGCCTTCATGCCGTCTTTTTCTTCTTTCATTTCCCAATTTTCAGGTGCAGTCTGTTCACAGGCACAGCATCCGATGCAGTCTTTTTTATCATGTGTAATCTTGTAGTTCATCGTTTACCTCCACCTTACTCGTTTATGGGTTCGAAGTCTTTCTTTGTAACGCCGCAGTTCGGGCAGATCCAGTCGTCTGGGATGTCTTCAAAAGCTGTTCCAGCTTTGATGCCCCCATCCAGATCTCCCTCTTTAGGATTATATACATAGCCGCAGATCTTGCAGACCCATTTCTTGGTCTTCTTAGCCATGGAGGGTATAAAGCCGAGAAGCTATATAAAGATTTGCGTAATTATTTTGGCTCATAAAATGCTAATAGCTTTAGGAATGAAGATAAGGCAGGGTTCATCGGATTCCTATGGTTTTATAAGTCGTTTTTTGGATGTGTTCGAAGAGTTCTTCATATTGTTCGGCGGCTTGGATGAGGAGGTTTTTTCCGTCGATGATTTGGTTGTCTTGGATGTGGTTGTACGACTTCCAGAGGGTGTGTTGGAGTTGTTGGAATTGTTCATAGATGGTTACGAATTCAGGGAGCTGTCTTTGGAGGTATTCGCATCGGAAGAGCATTTTTTCTAGGAGGCCGGTGACTTTGACCATGAGTCCGAAGAACATGAATCGGAAGGACTTGTATTGTTTGATTCGTTTTGTTTTTTCGTCTATGTTTATTTTTTCACTGATGCCTTTGAGGATCGTGAGCAAGTCGTTGAGGCTGTTGGCTTGCATGAGGAGGTGTAGGGCGTATTCTTTTTGGTGGGTGGTGAGTTTCATGGTAGTCCTTGTAGCATATAATACCAAGCTAGGAATACGAGTAGGACAACGAGAAAGGTGAGGGTACTGGCGTTTGTTGCGCTGAGGTAGACTCTTTTTCGGGGTTCCATACGGGGGAAATGCCGATAGGTTTGTAGGTAGATGAGGAGCCAACAAGGTATTCCGAAGGCAAGAAACACGGGGAAAACGATTAAGGGGTTCATATGTCCGCACTCGATGAGAAGTCATCAGCTCGGTGCGGTTCTGGCATAGGCCAAGGCGGACTCCATCGCCTGAAAGAGGAAAGGTCAAATGTGTATTTAAAGCTATCTGCAGGGTTTTGCCCTATGGCTGATCTAAGGCCAAGCTTTTTATAATTCTTTTTTCCCCCATTGGATTGTATGAAAAATATAAGGACTCGGTTGGAAGAGATTGCTTCCGTGGGTATTTTAGGGGTTGCGCTTTTGTGGGGGGTTAGTGAATCATCGCGTAATAGCTAGTTCGCTCGCGCGCATTGTTATGACCCTGTCATGGAATTGGTGGGGGGGCGAATGGTGAGTGTCGTGCGTAACACCTCTATGGGTAAAGATTGGGAGGCCTTATTGGGGTATGACCTGGATGGGAAGCCAGGCATCGATGCGATTCTAGTGGAGAGTAGGGGGGGTTTTCAAGAATGCCCTGTAGAACGCAAAGTTGTATATTTTGGGGATACTGGGTTTGAAGTGTATTTATCTGCGTTAGAAGGAACTTCTAAGAGTCATGATAAATAAAGTAAGACAACACCCCCCACAATCAGCAGGGTGCCGCATAGCTTGGGCAGTATAGCTGTGTCGCGAGTCATTTTTCCGACGTGAAGGTGTGCAATGCGTTCTAAAATGACAACGAAGAGGACTTGAGTGGTGCTGATGCTGCTTACAACAGTGGCAGGTAGGGAGTGCATGGCATAATAGAAA
>CAYOJS010000017.1:0-6793 GCA_964404345.1 uncultured Methanosarcinales archaeon | reverse complement strand
GGGCGTAGCCGCCGAAGGCGAAGAGTTCGTTGAAATAGGCCCATCGGAAACCGCTGATTTCTTGGTAGAATCCGTTTCTTGTTTTTCGGTGGAAGAGAGTGGGGAGGATGGCGAGGCCGATCGCAATGCCGTTGATGGAGACGCCATGGATGGGAGAAAGGTGAGTGGTAGCTAATTTGATGGAGAATTCAGAGGCAGCTACAATAAATATATTAAGAAGGATCATCCAGATTTTTGCTTTGAAGCGTATTTTTTTGAGACGCAGTGTCAAGAGAAGTGTGCCGAGAATGGTGACGGCCATTCCGATGTATCCTTGGAGGTGAAGGGCTTCAGTGAGGAAAAAATAGGATAAAAGAGCGACGAGAATAGGGTAGGTAAAAGAGAAGCCTTGGATGTAGGAGGCGTCTTCTTTCGCGAATAAAAAGAACGTGACGCAGAGTTGTCCACCAATGAGGAGGCCGGCGAGAGTCGGGTAGAGGAGGTCTTGTAAGCCGACAGGGGACCAGTCGAGGAATGAGGCCAAGATCACTCCGTAAGTGAGGTTGGCGATGCCGACCATGACACCGTAGCTGAGTAGGTTGCGTATGCGGTGAGAGATGACGAATTTGTCAAGGATATTAAGAACAGCCCAGGTGAGGGCGGCAAAAATGGCTAGGAGAAAGGGGATAATCATAATTGTTTAAGGAAGGAATCTCTATATTAATTTTCTCTTCTCAGGTAATTTCCTCGGTCGAGGATGGTTTTGATGATGGTTTTGCCTCGGATCGTTTTGAGTTCACCCAGTCCAAGGTTTTCATCGTGTTCATTCTGTACCAACACAAGGCCTTCTTTTACGGTGCTCGAAACAATGCTTTCTTCAAAGACGTCTCTTCCGCAGAGGAAGAGCCAGCTGCCTTTTTGGTTGATGTAGGCTTTTCGGAGGCTGTTTTTAGCGAGCATCTCGAGTAGGGCGGGGGTGGGCATAAACTGGTTTTTTTCTTCGCCCAAGGGCAGGCCGAGTGAGTATACATCGCGGGACGTGATCTTTTCTTTTATAGCGATAAGTTCAGGACTGGCTTGGTAATATCTTCGTCCAATTTTGATAACATTATGTAGTTCGATGTTGTTGAATTGTTTGCAGAAGGCCTGGAGTTTGTCCATAAGGGGGCTAAGAAAGGGTTGTTTTTAAAGGTAGCGTGTATGCAGCTATAACTGTACGAAAAACGTATATATTTTTACATACTTTTATGTATAAAATGGAAGAGGAGGATTCGCCTTTTGTTAAGGTGGCTAAGAGAGTAATTGAAGAGAATAAAGATCTATTTGAAATGTTGAAAGAGTTAGATAGAACTGGCAAACTGAGAAGAGTCAGATAGCTATTCCTCTCTATAATCTATTCCCATCTTCAATAAAGTCTCTCGGATTTTTTTCTTATAGTTTTCCTCATGGAGGTCTTCTAGCTTGTGGTTAAGGTGCGAAAGGGTTTCTTGGATGCCTTCCATGCGGTTTTTGGTTTCAGAGAGTAGGCTTTCTTGTTCCATGATGTTGAGGGCCATGACATGGTTGGCCAGTTGAGCGTTTACTTGGGCAAGTTGCCCGTCCAATTCTCGCAGTTCAGAGCGCTTCTCGTTGAAAAACTCAGCCGTTAAGGAAGGGAGGGCATTCAAGGCTTGGACTTCTTTGTCTTCTTTCAAGTCAAGGTTTTGGAGTTGTTCATGGAGCTGCTGTAATACAGAGAGAATCGTAAGCCCAGAGTCTTCGGTTAGAGCATGAGCAGCATCCTCTAAGTACTTCTGAACAAGAGGATCGTTCTCATAGTGGTATTTGTGCAGGGCATAACTCAGGTGAAGGAAGGGTTGTTGGAGGTCTTGTTTTTCTTTTTGAAGTTCGTTCATCAAAGGTTGTTTTTGTTGGGCGAGGCGTTGGTATTCTTCGTAAGCGCTTGTTTTTTTGTACTCTGTCAGTCGTCTTAAAATCTTCTCTTCGCGTTGTTTTAAGGGAGCGAGTTGTCCTTCTTCTTCGCCTTTTTGTTGTTGGAACTTTTGTCTTTTTTCATGGTCTTTCTTATATTCATTGAGTTGCGTTTGAATTTCACGAAGTTCGTCGAGGTGTTCGTCTCGGAGTTGGCGAAGGAAAGCGCCATTGTATTCGGATATTTTTTGTAGGGCTCCTGTAACGGAAGCAAGAGTGGTAGGGAGGTATTGTTGGACCACATATTGAGTTTGTTCTAGGCTTCGGAGCAGTTCATCATAGTCTTGGGATAGTTTGCTGGTAAAATAGCCCAGGTCAGCAATGGTTTGGGGGGGATGAAAGCCCTCGATAAAGAAGTGAATGCGTTCCAGGTATTTTTCTTTGTTTTCTTGGACAATGCGCTGTTCTTCTTCAGAGATAGCAGGAAGAGCTTGGTTTTGAAGAGCTTCCAAGGCTTCCTGAAGGGTTTTTTTGAGTTGCTCAAAGGCCTGGTTATGCACTTGAAGGTGTTGGCCGAGGTTTTTTCGTTCAAGGGTTTGAGCAAGCCACGTTTCAAGGGTGGAGAAAGTCACCGTTTCCGGTGCAGACTGCTTTTTGTGAAGGAAGTTGAAAAAGCCCATGGTTGTGCTCGAGGATTAGAAGTTTATATAGTTTTGTGCTTAGTCTGTGCTAATCTCCCAGAGCATGTCAAAATATTGCCGCATGCTCCCTGCCAGGGAGGCATCGCGAATGACAATGGTTTGAGGTTCTTGAATAATAACGCATAAAAAAACATCATTAAAGATGTCGATCCAGTTGGTACTTTTGACGTGTTTTGGCAAGTACCGAACATAGGTTTTTTTGAATCGCTTGCGTTTTTCTCCATACTCATGGCAATCGCTTGTAAACAGGATGCGCATCCCGATGCCTAGTTCTTGACGTTTTTTATGAAACTCCAATAACCAGGCTTCCCATTTCAAATTGGCAATTTTGGGTGCTCCTAACACAAGTAGTTCGTCTCCTTTTTTCATGCTGGATAACAGTTCTTCTCGGATGGTTTTGAAGCCATGAAAACCGTCGTAGACTTCGGCATATTTGGGTTGCCGTAGGATGGTTCGCTGGCGAGTGAGCTTAGGTAGGAGTTGTTGGGCTGCTTGCCGAGTTTCATGGAGTTCTTGGCTTTTCCGGTCGAGGTATTCAAGGATCATCTGGGGGTCGTTTGCCATGTAGTGTTGGACGCCATTTTTGACAATGTGTCCTACGAGTCCTTTCTCGATGAGTCGGTGGAGAATGTCGTAGAGTTTGCTTTTGGAAACGCCGCTTTCTCGGCCAAGGGGTCCAACTGTGGTTTCTCCAAGGGGAAGCAAAGCGAGGTAAGTTTTGATTTCTCCTTCAGTAAGGCCGATTTTTCGGAAGAGCTCAGGGTTCATAGTATCCCCCTAAGGGGGGGCTTATATTTATATATGTTTTGGGTTGTCTAGAGGTATGAAATTCAGATGGGTTTGGATTACGTTGCTTTTACTGAGCTGCACGCAGAAACCGGCAGAGTTCACTACTTTTAAGATTGGGTATATTGGTGCCTTAACGGGGGGTGCCGCACAGTACGGCCTTCCAGGATATCGTTTGGAACAGCTTGCAATAGATCAAATCAATGCACAAGGGGGCATTTTAGGAAAAAAGGTTGAGTTCATTGTAGAAGATGACGCCTGTGATCCCAAGAAGGCACTGAATGCCTTTTACAAGTTGATAGAAGTCGATAAAGTAGATGTCATCATCGGCGGGCATTGTTCATCTTCAACTCTGGCATTGGCGCCGTTGGCGAACGAAAACAAGAAAGTCCTTTTGGCCATCATGACCTCTACCAACGACCTGTCGAAATTCGGGGATGATTTTGTCTTTCGCATGACCCCACCTTCTAAATATTGGTCAAGCGGTTTAGCCAGTGTCTTAATCGGCGAGGGTTCAAAGGAAGCTGCTTTGTTTTATTTCTTACAGGACTATCCCAAAGGGGCTGCAGAGTCGTTCAAGCAATCCTTTGAAAGCGAGGGGGGGAAGGTCTTGCTGGAGGAATCCTTTGATCCAGAGGACAAGGATTTCAGAACCTCGTTGCTCAAAGTGCAGGAGTTGCAAAAGCAGCATCCCAAGTTAATGGTGTATATTGCCGCGCAGTCTTCTGATCAGGGATACTTGTTTTTGAAGCAGATGAAAGAGTTGGGCATTCAGCCGTATAAATTAGTGGGTGAAAATGCAGCGCTTTCGCCGCAGAATTACCAGTTGACCGGTGGCTTTATCGAGGGGGCCATGTACGGCTTTCCCTATGCGGATGAAACGCAAAACGAGCTTTTTGCAAAAGCGTTGAAGGAGTACAGGGAAAAGTATGGGGAAGAGCTCAATTGGATGTTGAATCATTTTGCAAATGCCTACGATGCACCGATTGTGTTGAAGCAGGCCATCGAAGCCTGTCGGGGTACAGAGCCGAACTGTGTCCGCGCTCAGCTGAAATCCATCGTTTATTCTGGTGCTTCCGGCTCTTTTCATTTCGATGAAAACGGGGATCCTGCCAAGTTTCAGATCGGAGTCGCTGTTTTAGGTGAGAAGGGTTTACCAGTTTGGTTGAAAGATAAAAAAGGTAATGTGTTGCTGTTTAGTCCAACCTATTAATTCAATCCCCTTTGTCCCTTTCAGGAAGGGCGAAAGCTCTGTATAATCTTCCGATAAATTAACTCAGCTAATTTCTTATGATTCTCTGCATCAAGATGTACTCCTTCTTCCGAATCCACTTTTACTTCATCCGTCGGATTTAAGTAAAGAACCTTCTCTTCTTTTGCAAGTGTAGAATAAGATTCAATGAGTTCTTTTGTTTTGGCAGTTCCGCCTTTAAAGAGCGTAGAGGCAAACGCTGCTTTTTCTTTTAGGATGGGGGGAACGATAACAAGAATTTGAGGAGAAGAAGATCCATCTAATCTCTTACCTTTTTTGACAGCTCGAATCAACTTCCTCATTCCTTTCGTTATCTTTGTGCTATCCAAACCCATCATCTCTTTAGCATCAGTAGTGCCCAGCATGAGTATAACAAGATCGAGCGGTAAGTGGCTTTCCAAAACAGAAGCAAGTGTTTGCAATCCATTTCTCCCAGGAAACTCAGGTCTCGGATCATCAAAGGCAGTCGTTCTGCCTCCCAGTCCTTCTTCAATCACTTCATAGCGATCGCCTAATTTTTTTTGAAGAAGGCCAGGCCAGCGATTCTCAATGTCATATCGTTCTTTGCCCATTTTAGAGGGAACCCACCCCCAAGTGTTGGAGTCTCCATAGCATAAGATCTGAGTTGCTTTTGGGTGGGGGTTCATATCAAGGTGTTAAGGGGAAGTCATTCAAATGTGTTGTCTAAAATACGGGTGCTGAGCCTTCTAAGCCTTAAAACCGCAATATTTATAAAGAACAAGTACCATAAAGTGTATACTAGTATATTTTGAACAACATGACATCTTCACCGGAAGTAAGGCAATTGGCCGAGAAGTTACATGCCAAAGGCATTTGCCAGACGATGGCTTCTGCGTTCCAGATGGCCGAAAGCATGCTCGTTACGAGCGTGAAGGTCAACAAGGATTTTAACAGTCATTTTGAAAATAAAGAGTCCATTCGACCTTCTTCCAATCCTTCGGTAAAGGGAATGCCTGTCTCTGTGACCAGTATGTTTGACGTGTCAGAAATCGCAACCGAAGGCGGGAACGCGATTTCTGATCACGATCAAAAACGCATAAATTCAAGCGTTTTTGACGAGCCTAAAGATCCTCTAGATGATGATAAAGACAAAGAGCCCGAAGATGATTCACAAGAAGAAGAGCGCGTTTCTACGATGTTCCATCCAGTATCTCAACCAAAGATTGAGGCGCCAAAGCCTCTATTCCATGCTCCTCCTACGTCGGGTATGACGCTTCATGAATTAATGGATACAGGCAATGGCGAGTTAAGATTTGATGGCAGTAAGGTGCATTACAATGAGCAAAAAATGCCCGAAGCAATCATGGCAGCTCCCGTTGAGTCTCACATATCAGTGCCTTCAGTAGCGCCAGTCGAGGCACCCAAACCAGTAGAAATGCCGAAGGCAGTCGCAGTCGAAACTCCAGAAGTGCCTCAGGCCACAACCGTCGAGTTACCCAAGGCTCCCGTCCAAGCCTCTCGAGCGGAGTTGGAAAAGAAGAATGCCTTGTATCAGAAGGTCGATTTGAGTGCGGTATTTGGTGTGAAGAAGTAGTTCTCGTTTTTTCGGCTGTTTTATCGTCAATGCCTTAATGGCACTCTAAAACCGCAACATTTAAATACTAGAATTCACTACTCTTTAATGATAATACGTATAGGGGGGAGATGAACAATGAAAACCAATAGTTTCCAACTGTTTACAATGATTTTCCTCGTCGGAGCTATGCTCCTTGCGATGGTACCTGAGACCAAGGCTTGGAATATGTATCCTGGAACCTTGAATTGGTATGGCGCCTCTGGCGGCCTTTACTATCCTTACACAGGCTACTATGCTCCCAGTTATTCTTCCTATTACTTGAACCCTTACCGCTACACCATGCAGTCTATGTATGGTGGTGGTAGCTATGGTGGTTACGGTAGTTATCCTTACTATGGTTCCAACTATGGCGGCTTCGGCGCTTATGGCGGTTACGGTCTTGGTGGCTTCGGCGGTTATGGATACGGTGGCGGCCTTTACGGCGGTTACGGTGGATATGGCCTTGGTGGCTATGGCGGATCCATGTATGGATACGGATACAGCAATTATCCTGGCTATGGTTACGGCTCTGGTGGCTTCGGCGGCTATGGTGGTATAGGTAGTTACGGCGGTTATGGTTCGCCTTAC
>CAYOJS010000016.1:0-15157 GCA_964404345.1 uncultured Methanosarcinales archaeon | reverse complement strand
CAGAACCGATTTGATATGCTACTAATTTTTGATCCAATGTCCCCACAGAATCCTGTAAGTTGATCGTAATGTTGGTCGGCGTACCTGGCTTTAAGAAACACATTTCTCCTAGACAGATGGGCGTCGTGATGCTCACCAACTCCGGCGACGTATCATCCAACGTAAAGGAATACTGCAATTCAGTCCCTGAAGCAACTCCATCTGCATTCGTTGTGTTGATTTGGAAAGGACCAGAGGCTTCCTTAGACATGATCAATTTATCCTTCAACACACATGTCGTCCCATTCGGGCCGGTTGTGCAAACTGCATCGATTGTGGTTGTATACGGAATCAACTTAGGAGCCGTGACTGTGGCTTGCTTCACAGGCCCACTCAAGTCAAACAGAATATCAGCCACTCTTGGAAACTTAGATGAAACATACTGTACGGGCTGTCCATTGCGCATCAGACGAAGATTTGACGCAATGACCGGAGCTGCTAACATCGCTTTAGACTGATTGGAACTGTTATCCTCCGGAATGGGAAGGGTTAATGAAACAGAACCTGACAAGGATTTTAACGAGCCATCCTCCAATAGCTCTGAAAGGACTACTGGAAAGACCAATACCTTCTGAGAGGTTTTCAACTGGAATGAACTCTGCGTTGTACACCTTAACGTGCCATTCACTAAGTTACAACTCGATCGAAAAAGAGACACCTTAAACAAGTCTGGGCTTACTAAGGGATTCAACTGCGAAGCATCCAATTCCAAGTGCTCCAAGTCACCCCCCTTCAAGTCCAGCTGAACTTCTACGCTTTTCGACTCACCGGCTGTATATGTCATTAATGGCGCCAAGCTATTTGCCAAGACTAGACGAGCATCCGTGACATGCAAGCCAGAGATATTCCCTGTTGCATCGGACGATGAACTCTGCTCAGTACCGGGCACGAAATCATTTCCTGGGGCTCGGTTTGGGTCCTGCGCTGGGTTAAAGTCAGCTGCCACCACTACTCCAATAACCGTTAAAACAAGTAGAAACACTAGAATGAGCGCCTTAAACCCCTTCCTCATCTACCCCAGCCTCATCATATCTTAACCTTCCGAAAAACCCCTATAAATAGGTTTCTATAGGAACCCATTCAATCTACCTTCAAATGCTCAATAAACACCCTAACCAAACCTAGGCAATAAAGCAGCCCGATTTGAAATGGACAGGTTCTCAATATAACTCGTTACCATCAAGTCCTCATGATGTTCGATATCCTTTACATCCACCGTAGGAATGAAAAATACGACCTTACCCCCCTCCACGTTACCCGCTGTCACATCAATTGAACCACTGGTCGTCTCATCCAAAACCGCCCGGCCCAACATGAACGAATCACTAAACTCCATACCCTCCAGATCATTACAACTCTCCCCAATCCCTAAAAAGCCCCCCCCACAAATCTTGCGCTTCTCCAGCTTGATCGGATTATTTAGAGCATCCGCATAAATAAAGCCCTGATAATTATACGTGCCCGGAACCAACTTAAGATCCTTCTCCTCCGGCGTATCAAACTCGATAAACTGAATAAACGGATCCTCCCCTGAACCCTGCACCCTCTCCAAAACAACCACCCCCTTCTCTCCAGGACCCAACGGAGCTGTTTGAGCATTCAAACTCCATTTTACATCATCGTTCCACTCATCTTCCTCAAATCCACCCGGGGGAGGAATCTTCGTCAACGGCAACTTCAACAACGACGCCTTCAACGGCCGAACCTTATCCAACGTAAGCGTGGCACTCCCCCCCTGACCTAACGCCGCACTAAACTGTGCCGCCGGACCGAAAAAGTCCTCCTTGTTCGGCGTCAAAAGCCCATTCATACAAATCGGAAGATTAACCACCAACACACCCGACTCATCTGTCTTACCCACGAAACAAGAAGAATCCGCACAACTAAACCCAATCGTCACATCCCCCAAAGGCTTGCCATCCACTGTCTCCGTGGCGATCTTCACATCCCCTGAATTCCTTTTATCCACATCACAAAACAAACTCCCCTTCTGACCCATGCCCGCACCACTTACAGACTCCAACGCCCTGTTATTGCGCACGTTCACCTCAAAAGCATACTGGAAGGTAAACCCCTCCCCTTTTAAGGAATCCACATCCTGAATCCGTACTGTCACCGGAAAACTATAATCATATGTAAAATCAAAATTCTGGAAACCAATCGGAATCAAGAAAAAACTCATCACTGTATCGGGCATGATCACCTCGCCCTTGCTCTGCGGCAAATCCAGATACAACGGCCACCAATCCAAGTAATTAAACTCGATCACCTTTGAAGAAAGATCCACCGGCGGAATCGTATCCAACGTAATATGATAATTACTATAAATCCCATTGAACACTGGATTATCCTGCATCAACACCACCTGACTGTTCAACGCACCCAAGACATCCACAATCGGCACATTATCCGCCAACAACGCCTGCACTTCCCCCTTCACCTTCGACTTCTGCCACACCTCAGGACTCCCCATCCCAAACCGAGTACCCCCTTCCATCGGCGGAATAACTGAATTCTTACCCAAACCATACGCCCCAATTGCACTCAATGACAGGCGCTCAAAGAAACGAATGTTCGGGTCCTCCACAGCCTGCAACAACACACTCGCCAAGTCGTACAACTCCTTGAAATTCAACGGCATGTGCGCCTGGTACTGAGAAATCTGCTGAAGAACCTTGTTTCGGGACACTTCCAACGGGTATTCCATGAAAAATGAAACCCTGTCATCCGCAATGGTGGTTGTGACTCGCTTCGGACCTTTTTCCCTCACGTCAAACTGATCCTTAAACGCCTTGAATTTATCCAGACAAGCCGGCAGGTGCTCCTCTATGTACTTATCCACCTGCTCCTCTATTGAATTCGCTCCTTGTGTTCTAGAAAGAGGAGGCCTCATCGAGTCAAACACGCAATTCTGCTGGCACTTATCCGATGAACGCAAGTAAAACCAATACGGCAACAGAATGCCTGAACCTGGAGCTAATTCAATACCTGAACCCTGCGTTGGAAACTCTGGAATGGAAAGAATGCCTGACTTCCTCGGATCCACATGACCCCCCTGCTGACCGGCCTTGACCAACGCCTCCTTTCCAACCCCATATACACACTGCTCAACGAATTGCTTGACCGGTTGGAATTCTCCTGGAATGATTTCTGTAACCTCTTTTTTCAACTGCTCCTGCTGCGAAGTGGTCTTCATATAGATGGCAAGCGCGATCAAACCCAAAATAAGAATACCTAAAATGACAAACAATGTAACCTGGCCTTTCCTCACCCACCCCTTCATACCCTTAAAAACGAGAGACCGGTATTAAAAGATTTCTCTTTCTACTAGCGAATCTCCCTTTTTGTTCAATTATTAAGGAGATTTGCTATAACAAGATTAAGCCGCTCTTTTAACTTCTGGTAATGATTTAGCTTCTACTACTGATTTTTTTTCCAACGCCTGAACTCTCTGTGCTAAAACCAGAACCAACTTAGCCAAGGTTTCAGTATCCTTAGATATTTTAGTAAGAACAAACTGTAAAGCAGCCATCACCTTCTCGTCATCTATAAGCCTAGAAATCTCACTCAACCCAATGTCTTTAGCCTCTTTTACTACGCCGGCCGCAATCCTTTCCACGTCTTCTGCTGTAGCGCACTGTGACATTGTACCTCCTTACACTACCCCCTATTTAAAAATTACTATAAATCCGGCACAAAAACCTTCGCTAGGGTTTTCCCATAAAAGCTTAAATACTTGAATGTCTTATCCCTACCTATGAGCTTCTTACCCCCCTTCCCACCCAGCGAGGATGAAGACGAGAAAGACGACGACTGAGCTTTTAATTAATATACCCCCCTTTCTGCAGATTCCACAGTTTTTTGTATTCGCCCTTCTGCTTGATCAACTGCCGATGATTGCCCAGCTGAACGATCTTACCCTGATGGATGACGACGATCTTGTCTGCACGCATGATCGTCGAGAGACGGTGGGCGATGATGATGCTTGTTCTTCCCTGCATCAAGCGCTGCAAGTCTTTCTGAATCTCATGCTCAGTTCTTGAGTCTAAAGAAGAAGTGGCTTCATCCAAGACCAAGATTTTTTTGTTGGCCAGGATGGCACGGGCGATGGAGACGCGCTGTTTTTCCCCACCTGAAAGCTTTACGCCGCGCTCTCCCACAATCGTATTTTCTTTTTTTGGCAAGGACCTTACAAACTTATCCAACTGGGCAAACTTTAGGGCTTGGAAAACCTCTTTCCTAGAAGCTTGAGGGTTAGAAAAGGCGATGTTGCTGTAAATCGTATCATCAAACAAGACACACTCCTGCGGCACAATGCTTAACTCGGAACGGAGCGATTCCTGCTTAAACTCCCGAATATCCATCCCATCCACTAAGATTGCACCTTTATTCACATCATGCAAGCGATAGAGTAATTTCATCAACGTCGTCTTGCCACAACCCGAATGGCCGACTAAAGCCACTTTCTCATTCTTTTTTACTGTCATGTTGAAATGGTTGAACAATGGCCGCTTGTGATACTTAAATGAAACGTCGTGGAAATCCACGGTGCCTTCCTGAATGGTTATGTTTTTTGCGTCTGGCAAGTCCTTAATGTCATTTTCTATTTTCCCATAACGGAACAAGTACTCGAAATCCGCCATGGCCCGATAAAATTCTCGCATACCATGCACGAAACTAAAGACAGGACCCATCAAGCCGCCTGCTATAGTGAAAATAAAGACGACCGTACCCATCGTTAGCTCATGATGCAAAAAACCCTTTACTGGAAAATACACTAAGAAAAAAATACCCAAGGCCAAAATCCCCTGCTGGAAAGGTTCAAGCCACTTGTAATAACCCCAATGCTTCAAAAAAGCCTGCCGAGTCCACTCTGTAACCCGCCTAAACTTATCCTTGATGTTGTCCTCTTTTCCAAAATACTTGATTGAATCGATGTTCAGGAAAACGTCTGATATATAGGCTTTTTCACGGTCCTCTGCCTCATTGGCAACAAGGTTTGCCTTGCGCTGCATGAGCTGAACCACCCAACTAAACACAATAAAAAGAACTACCAAACCTCCCAAGACTACTGCTGTAAACCAATCAAAAAACAACAAAGAAGCCCCGACGACCACCAACTGTAAAATCAAAGGAACTGTGTTGAACACGACTACATCTGTCATGCGCTCGATTGCGCCTCCAGCCTTCACTAATTTTGAAATCAACGAACCCGTACGGTGCGTCGTGTGAAACTTATGAGAGAGGTGGATGATATGATTGAAATACTTACGCTTCAAGTCCATCATGAGCAAGGTCTCTAACTTGTTCAAGAAATGCAGGTGAAACCACTTAGACACCATCCTCACCCCAATCACTCCTAAAAAGATGGCTGCCAGAACCCACAAGACCTTCACAAATTCGGTTGCAGGAAGCTTGTTTGCCGCGAAGTCCGTTCCCCGATCTACTAACCACTTGAACAAGAACTTATCTGCAATCATCGTAACTTCAAAAAGCAAGATCACCAGAAAAATAGAAAAGTACAGTAACTTATAGTTTCTTGCGAACTCCCAATAGACCCGAAGATTATACTTGTAATCGATTCCGGATTTCTTTTTCATTGCAACACCCTTAAATATAAGCTATCCCCCTTCATCCCTATAATGCCTAATTTGAATGTCCGGTTCGCTGCCAAAGTTTATCATTATGAATATAATGAAGACTTTGAGAATGAAGAGGACTAACGGATCTTCCCCTTCTTAACTTTATCGGTCACCAACTGACCTGTCGATACACATAAAGGCTGATTGTCGGCGAAAACCAAACCGTCCTTGGCCTCTAAAACGACCTTTACAAAGTCCTCGTAGGAGATTATGGACTCTCCCTGTGCAATTCCTTGGACGGTGACAGCATCGCCGGGCTTTGCGCCGGGAGCAAGGACAAGACCGACGGTGCCTGCTTCCTCGCACGCCAAGAGCATACCCTTTGAGAGTTCGCCTTTGAGCATTCTAGGCTCTAGATTGGTAACAACGACGATGTTCTTTCCTGTGATCTCTTCCATTGTATAATAAGGACGCATGCCGGCCACGATCTGACGCTTTTCCGAGCCGAGGTCGATCTGCAAAATGTAGAGCTTGTCTGCTTGCTGATGCTCCTTGGCTTCGAGCACTTTCGCTACTTTGAGGTTGAGCTTGGATATGGGAGAAAGAGGAGCTATCAGCTCAAAGGATTCCAACCGCTTAAAGATGATTTCAGAGGGGTTGAGGGTATGCTCCTTCAAGTTGAAACTCAAGTCCTTCTCAGACAATGAAGGGACGTTCAATTGGTGTTCGACCTTACTTGCGAAGACAGGCAGCAAAGGCTTCAGTAAGACTGTAAGAACCTTGATGGCGTTGACGCACTCGGAAACAATTTTATGCGCTTTTTCCCGATCTTCCTTGATCAGCTTCCAAGGCTCATGATCCTGGAAATACTTATTCCCCCAACTACTTATTTTTAATATTCCCTTGACTGCTTCACGGAAATGCCAATTCTGGTAGTGCTCGAGCACGTTCTGGGCTTCGGTGAGGACTTGGGTTTCCAACGCCATCTCAGTCGATCGAATGATCTTTGAATCGAAGTTCTTCTCTACAAAACTCAACGTACGGTAGATGAAGTTGGCGACGTTGGAGATGAGCTCGCTATTGACCCTTTCTACGAAGTCATTTGTATTCAAATCTAGGTCCGTGACTGAACGAGACCAGTTTGAGGCATAGTAAAACCGGACGAACTCGGGATCGACCTTTTTTGCTAAGTCTTCTGCTGCTATCATGGTTCCCCTGGACTTGGACATTTTTTCCCCATTCACATTTAAGAATCCGTGCACCACAATATCGTCAGGCACCTTGAAAGAAGCATGATGAAGTATGGCTGGCCAAAACAACAGGTGGAAGTACGTGATATCCTTGCCAATCACATGCACGATGTTTGAGTTATTCCAGGTGTGCGCTGTTTTGTCTTGGTCTTTGCCCAGAAAGTTGCAAAGGCTCGAAATGTATCCGATCGGAGCGTCTAGCCAAACATAAAAGAACTTGTCCTTTGCACCCGGAATTGCAAAGCCAAAATAAGGGCCGTCCCTTGATATACACCAATCTTCCAAGCCATTACGTACCCACGGCAAAAGCTGGTTTACCACTTCTTGCTGCAAGTGCTTGTTATGGGTTAACCAATCTTCTAAGAAATCGCTGCACTCAGAAAGCTTGAAAAAGAAGTGCTCGGACTTCTTTCGAATGGGAAGAGACTTGCAAACCACGCAGTACGGATCGACGAGATCTACTGTTTTGTATGCGGCGTTGCACTTTTCACACACATCCCCATATTGATCTGGGGCTTGACATTTAGGACATTTACCCTTGACGTAACGGTCAGGCAACGTGCGCTTGCATTTTTCACAAAAGGTTACTTCGATCTCTTTCTGATAGATCAAACCACGGTCGCTTAAGCGCTTGAAAATAAGTTCGGCAAAGTACTGGTTCTCCGGACTGTGCGTAGTATAAAAGCTGTCAAAGACTATGTTAAAAGTCTTGAAATCCCTCTGATGCTCCACGAACCACTTCTTCACAAACTCCTCCGGCGAAAGGCCTGCCTTTTGAGCGTTTATTTCAATCGGAGTTCCATGCGTATCATCGGCACAGCAATAGATCACTTTTTTCCCTAACAACCTAAGATACCGCACATAGATATCTGTAAAAGCATAGCCTGCCAAGTGACCTACATGCAAGGGCCCATTGGCGTACGGCAACGCCGTGGTTATCACTAAAGGCTTGTCCCGATCCATGCTCCTTAGAGGGAGGGCATGGTTTAAATAAGTTGTGTGCAGAAGTTACGTGCGCACCAAAACTTCTTTTTTCTGACGAGCCTTTTCCAACGCTTCCGCGATCAATGCCTTTTCCAAGTCCAGGATCCTCTGAGCGATTACACTTTTCGCGTTTAAGGTGTAAAGCTTTGTTTTGCCAAAGCGCCGAGTCACTTTCATGATTCCATGTTTTTCCAGTTCTTCCCAGTAATTGAACAAGGAAGCCCTTGAAATGCCAGAACCCTTCGCTATGTCAGTCTTTGAAAAATCCATGCCTTTGTTCTCCACCAAAAAATCAACTATTTTAAACAACGGCAGATCTCCTGTTAGCTGCAAAAGTAAGGATTGCTCTTTCATAGAGGATACTAAATAAGAAAAGTATATAAATTTTTTCATTCAAAGTATATTTAGGTAGACTATATGTGGACGGACGACGAAATCAAAGGCAAAATCCTACATAAACTTACCCGCTTAGGCAAGTTCAAACACAGCCATACCTCCATTGACAACCTGCCCAAAGGATTTCCCACTGATTTACGAGGCCGAGTCAAAGAACAAGTCGAAGCACTCACTCAAGAAAAAATCCTCTTCACAAAGCCTACCAGCTACGGCCTTGAAGTCTCCATCAATACAGAAGAAAAAGAGAAAATCCTACAATACATTGATAAATTCCTAGAAAAAGAATAATAGAAATATGACCGACCTAACTGCAAAAATAAGAGATCGCGTGAAGAAATGTCAAGTCATTGCGAAAAGCGGTACCACCGGCTGGATCACCCATCTAGGGCCGCACTTGCACTTCATGGTTGGAGAGTACGGGAAAACTGTTGAAGAATATGAGACGGTGGGAAGACTAAATTTTTCCAGACGCCTTGACTCGATTATTTTCTGGATTCTTATGATTATACTTCGCTAGAATCTCCTTTTTAACGAGGTTAAACGCTTCCTCGATGTCTACGCCGAGCTCATTGGCTAGACGACAGGTGCCGAAGAAAAGATCGCCGACCCCATCCACAAAAATGACCTTGTTTTCCTTTACAAACTGGATGCGCTCTTCCTCGTTTTTATATCTCAAATGCTGCGACATTTCTAGAAGTTCTTCATGGAGGTGATCGAACTTATCTATATTTGGAAGGTCTTTCCAGCCGTTACGCTCAGCGAATTGCTTGACTAGTTTTTGAGCGTCTTTGATCGTGGTGATGTGCGTGTCTTGCATGGAGAAAAGAAAAAGAACTGAGTATATAAATTTAGCTCAGCAAGACTTCCTTACCATCCTGAACCTGCCAGATGCGTTCTTCCTTGGATGCAGAGCCTTTTTCATTGATCGTAATGGTTCCTGTAGCGCCTTGCAAGTCTTTGACTTGGTAAAGAGCTGTTTTGATGGCTTCTGAATTTGTGCTATTGGCTAGCTTCATCGCTTCGAAAAGGGTGTAAACACTATCATATCCCAAGGCTGTAAAAGCAGGCAGTTCGAGCTCTGAACCGTACTTATTATTATACAGGCCTTTAAGCTGCTCCAGCTTTTCGCTGTCCTCTGCGAAAACCTGTGTGTAGTAAACACCTTCCGCCGCATTTCCTGCTGGTTGGATCACTTCCGGAACAATCGTATCTCCGGCCAAAGTCTTCCCATCATAACCCAACTCTTTTAACTGCTGGAAAAGCAACGCTCCATTTATCAAAATGGGATAATACAAACCTTGATTCTTAGTCTGCTTAAGCTTTGTAATTAAAGCCCTATAATCTTTTTCATCCGGAGAATAGCTTCCCAGCTCATCTATTTTTCCGCCCAATTCCTTGAAGCGAGCGACAAAACTATCATGAATAAGCTTGGACCACTCATCAATATCATACACTGTGGCTACTTCCTTTAGAGCCAAATTTTTATAGGCAAACTCTGCCATTTTTTGTCCTGCCCACTCTGTGCTAAACCCGATGCCAAACACATAGTCTCCGAGATCCTCCAACTGTTTATTTGAATCCCACAGAACGACCAAAGGTATCTTGTTCCTTTCAAAAGTCGGAGCTGCGGGCTTTCCGTCATTTATTGCAGTTACTAAACTGGCTACTACCTTGTCTTCGGAAACCAGTTTCTCTGCTGCAGTAACCGCGCCGATCGGCCCCCTTGTCAAGTAACTATCATCCTCAAAAACAATTTGCAACGGCCTTCCATTAAAACCACCCTTTGCATTGATCTCACCTACGGCCAGCTCAATGCCCTGCTGCATTGCAACTCCGTACTGGGAAAAATCTCCTGTAAGAATGAGAATTGCACCGATCTTGATTGGCACACTTGTTTGGGACTGAGAAACGGAAGTACATGAAGCAAGAAGCAATAGAACGATCAAAAAAAGGTATTTTTTCATTTTAACCCTGATTTACTAAGTCTCCTTTCCCAGCATTCCATTGAAATATTCTTTCTTTTATCGTTCGAGAAATACCATCTGAACTCATGGTGATGGTACCCATTAATCCTGGATAGTCCTTCACACTTAAAATAGCCTGCTGTACTGATTCGGGGCTTCCGTCTGTTTCTTGAATGGCTTTTGCGAGGACATGCATGGCATCGTAGCCGGCAGCCACGAACAACAGCTGCTCAGGATCGGCTTTGTATTTATTTTTATATGCTTGAACCACTTTTTCTTTTAAGGCCAAGTCATCTGGTTCCCAGCTCGTATAATACATGCCTTCTGAAGCATCCCCCGCATTCTTCTGGAAACCTGCACTGGGGGTTGTGTCAATACCGATGAGCGGAATCGTGAATCCTAACTCTTTCGCTTGCTTTACAACAAGACCTGCTTCGTCCCAACCGATAATTACTAAAGCTTGAGCTCCTGAAGCTTTAATCTTAAGCAGTTGACTACGGAAATCTGAATCTTGCGCCCCATAGTTTTCTACTTGAACTTTTCCACCAAGCTCTACAAACTTGTCCTTAAAAGCATTTGCTGAAAGAAGCGCAAACGGATCTGCTGTACTGTAAATCATGGCTGCTTTCTTTAAACCTAGCTCAACGACGAACTCGGCTTGAGCGTGACCTAAACTTTCATCATAAATTCCGATGGCTAACAGCCAATTGCCTGCTTTGGCCAACTCTTCACTCGCATCTAGAGAGCCGATGGCCACCACATGACCCCTCTCTGCGAGAGGCGCCACAGCCAAAGCAACGCCGTATGTACCCATTAGCACATATGGGGCTTTATCGGATTGAACTAACTTGTTAAATGCATTCAACCCTGTAGGCACTCGCCCTTCGTCGTTTTCAAAGAAGACTTTTAGAGGACGGCCTTTAATTCCCCCTGCTTGATTGATTTCATCGACGGCGATTTGAATGCCGCGTTGATTCTCCACCCCGACTATTGCTAGATCTCCTGTAAGGGTCCCAATCCAGCCGACCTTCACTTCTTCAGATGTCTGTTTGGCACAGGAAGAGAATAGAAGCAAGAGGACTACCAACAAAAGTTTAACCTTCATTTCTTATACTCCAGCCTTACCCCTATTTAAAGAAATCGGTGGCCTATATAATAATATGTCGTCCTTTAAAGGACGAAAAGTTTATATTCTATATAAGTTTAGCATCTTCGAAACTCTTAATGAGCTCGTCAAAGGTTCTATCCCCTGTAGGGGCCAACCCCCATGACGAACTTAATCTTTGCCTATAGGAGTTTCGAACTGAGGATGCTAAACCTACACGGAGCGAAGAAAAATGATGATCGAAGAAGAACTCATCGACTTTGGATTGACCTTGAACGAGGCCAAAATTTACCTAGTCTTGCTGGAAAAAGGGCCCTTAAATCCCTATCAGGTCGCTGAGAGAACAGGACTACACCGAGGCTATATCTACGACGCATTAGAGCGGATGCAAGAAAAGGGAGTGGTGAGTGCCGTTCACAAACTCAAAAAGAAATACTACCAGGCCGCCCAACCCAAAGCCCTTGCGGCCATGCTGCAAGAAAAAGCCAGCCACTTCCAAAAGATTGTTCCCCAACTGAATGTTCTTCAAGAAAAAATTACTGAGGATATGCATGTTGAAGTCTACAAAGGCAAAGGCGTCTTCCGAATCATCATCAACGACCGGATTTCAAACCTGCACATTGGAAAAGACTTATGGCTGATCAGCAGCGAAGAAAAAACCTATGAAGAAACAGACCCTGTTTACCTTCAACGCTACTTTCAAAAAGAACAAGAACATGGATGCAAAGAAAAAGTCATTATCAAACAAGGAGGCTACCGACTAAAAGGAGAACATCTTGAATACCGTGAATTGCCACCGGAAATGATCGGAAATGCCTCCTTATTTATTTATGCAAACCGGGTTGCCCACTTACTCTGGGGCAACCCCAATCACCTGATTATCATCAAGAACCGGGAAGTGGCTGACACGTATCGAAGGCAGTTTAATGTGTTGTGGGGACTGGCGAAGAAGATTAAGAACTAAAAATCGCCACCTTATGGATAATTGCGCTAATTATGCTATATATGGCGCAATTATTCATCCCGATAATTTCGCCAAATATATAACTTGATTAGCGAAATTATCGATATCATTCTCTTTCCACTTCACCTATTTCTTTTAGATTTGCTGTGTTCAAGCTGCAGTGTTGCTCACCTGTTGATTTCTTGTTGAGCAAAACGCCTCTTTTGAACAGGTCTGATATGGCCCCTTCTACTATTTTTTCACCCCTTAAATGTTTAGGAACACAGTTTTTGAGGTGAATGGTTTCGGTGTGCGCTCCCCCATATTTTTTCTTGTTTTTGAGCATACGAATCATCTTTTTCTGAATGGCTCTCATCTCCTGCAAATCGAATGTCATACTTACTTGAAGTTGACAACGGTTTAAAAAAGTATGTTTCATATTTGTAACCTATATGATTCATAATAGAAACATTTAAATAAGAAGAAGCTTTTCACCCAACCATGACCAGCAAGAAGTTCTACGAAGAAAAAACCCTGTTCCGCTCCCTCCTGGGAGACACACCCAAAATCAGAGTTCTGGAATACTTACTTGAAGGGCGCGAACTCGACCACTCCATCAACGACATTGCTGAAGGCGCTGGCATCAACCGCGTCACCCTCTTTCGCATGTGGGATGACATAAAAAAATCCAGCATTGTTGTACACACCCGGAACATCGGCAACGCCAAGCTCTATAAACTCAACACCAACAACATCCACGTCAAAAGCCTAACTGAACTGTTCGACAAAATCATCAACGTTGACTTTAAGGAAAAAGTGCTTGTAACCAGCAGATATAATCAGTGACGGAAATATGTCAAAAACTAGTTTTTGAGCACGATCAGAATTCTGTACACCCATCTATCGTTTAATACAGAATTCTGACGATTGAACAAATATAGTTTCCGTCACTGTATATAGCAAATGACAATAATTTTTGTACAATAGTTGTCATTTGCTATAAGATGAAATGCGTCTCGATGATGTTTCATTTTTCATACATACATATTATTTATCGTATAGTTATATTCAAAGGTTTGGGTTTCGATAACAAAAAAACTCAACCGAGAACATGCGCTAACTCTTCCTTCAAATAAGACAACCCTCTAAAGATAATGCAGCGCATCCCCAGCTCTTTTGCTGGAACAAGGTTTCTCTCCAAGTTATCAATGAAAACTACTTCCTTCCCTTTCAGCCCCATATCCCTTAAAACTAACTCATAAACCCCCTTATCAGGCTTAGCCAAACCAATGTCTGCTGAGCCATACACTTTCTCAAAAACTTGATCTAATCCGCCTTTTTCTCTTTTTACCTGCATCCATTCACGTGCTTCATTCGCCAGAATAGCTAAGCGCAAGCTTTTATCTTGCAATGACTTTGCAAAATCAAGCATTTCTCCATCAATTGATATTGAAGCGTTGTATTCTTTCCTTACCTGCTCTACATCCACTCGCCCACCATACCTTGCCTCAACTCCATTCCAAATTTCATCGACTCCACATTTCCCTAACTTAAGATTCGGCCAATGCTCTTCCCACAGGCGTTCCGCTTCTGCTCGGGTAATCCCATTGTTCTCAAGCACTTGTAAAAAAATAGTATCAGCATCTGAACCCAATACGCCACCAAAATCGAAGAGGATTGCCTTTATCATTTAGCACACAAATTCAATCGCTTTTAAAAATATATATGGGAAAGATTAGAAATCGTCATCATCTGCATCTTCTGTGGCGACGGCACCGCCTTTCTTCTTAATTTCTTTCATCTTTTTCGTGATGGGAATCTGCTCATGACAGCCTTGACACTCAAAAACAATTGCTTTTGTACCCTGGAAGGATTTTCGCTTGAAGGGCGCCGTGGTTTCACCACTGTGCTGACACTTGGCACAGGTGTACTGGACGTTGCACGTCAACTTGACTTCATACGTGTCTTTTCCTTCTGAATGACCGCACTCAGGACAGACGTATTCTGTCGCACGAATTTTTACTTTGCCCTTTTCTATCGGCTTGCCCATCATGCCCTTCTTGCACTTTGGACAGGGTTCCTTGAGCACCCACGCGATGATCTTGCTGTTTCCTACTGCACGGCGGGTAAAATAGGCACACTCTGCCATGCTATCCGGTATCTTTAATGACATACAAGGCCCAACAAAAAAAGAACTATATAAGCTTTACTGCTTCGTTATGCACCCATTCAATGAAGTGCCTAGGTTTATCAATAACTGGTTTATGCCCCCCCAATCGCTCACGTAAAAGCGAGGACGATTATCAGGAATATCCTCTGTCCTACTCATTACACGAACTCCAATCAGGCGCTGGCCTGCCTCGGAATCCTGCATCACTTGATCTAGAATGTCCGTTGCGTTGGCTCCCCTCGCCGTCGCTGCCCGATAATATTTATAAGCGTATTCCATCTCTTTCTTCTTATCGCAAGACCGGCTCTCGTTCCGTTTAAAATCCCCCATCCCTTCAGCTAACTGATACAATCGCTCGCTTTCTAACATTTGCTTTCTTGCCTCAATAAACGTGAGAAGCTTCTTCTTACCCACTGAATCTGGATCCTGATTTATCCGAGTGGCAAATGAATCCAACTCACCCTCGAACGCATCGATGCGCTTCGCATCCACTTGATTCATATCAATCCGTTCCTTCTTGAAAGCCCCCCCAAACTGGTCATCCAAGGCCTTTATGTAATTAAAGCCGTCCTCGAATGAATAAGGACCTTGCTTAAAGCCGACACAGGCTACTAAGAACAAAACCACTAACGATAACCACGCCTTTTTCATGCTGCCTAGAGAAAATAAGCCCTTAATAAGCTTTATGGGGCTTGCGTCCATCTGCTCGATAACTCTCTTAGCA
>CAYOJS010000015.1:9557-15508 GCA_964404345.1 uncultured Methanosarcinales archaeon | reverse complement strand
GCTTTAACTAAAGTTGTCTCTGAAAAAACCATGGGCAAAAACCAGATGGTGATTGTTAACGGCTCTGTCTATAATCTGGTGGCAGACATCTTCATCCAAAAACTCAAATATCCTTTCCTTCCAGCCACGAAGATGAAACAACCCCGTACGGAAAAATACAGAATCATGGGCTGCACCTGTGATTGTGGGGACATCTTCAGCAGAGGAGAAAAAATGCCTGTCCTCGAGAAAGACGACCTTATTATGATCATGGACTGTGGCGCTTACAGCGAAGTGTTTGCCAGCAACTTCAACAGCCTGAAAAGAGCCCCGATTATCCTCATCAACCCAGATGGCACCACGAAATTAGTAAGAAGAAGAGACCGCTACGCGGAAATGTTTGCGCCTCAATTGGACGCGCTTAAAGTAGCTGATCCGAATGAACTTAAATTCTTCTACAACCTGCACCGAATCAATATCGAGAAGATCTGGAACGACAAGCCCGAACTCGAAAAACTCAAAAAACCGATTAAGGCCATCCTTCAGAGTTTGCAGAAAAATAACAATCTTTAAAGTCTCCATGTAGCTTTCTATCCTTATGAAGATTCTCTGCATCGGATGCCTACACGGGACGTTTCCTTCTAAGGCGTACGCTATAGCCAAGAAAGAAAACATAGACTTGGTTCTGTGCCCAGGAGATCTTGCGGATGGAGGCTACATGCGCAACCTAGAATTCAAATACTGGCACAGACTCCATGAAGGATTATCCCTTCAAAGCTTAGTGGGCAAGAAAAAACTAAGACAAGCTGCTGAACACAGCCTGAAGAGTCAACACGTTATGGCCAAGAAACTCGAAGGATTCAAACGACCTGTTCTACTCATTGCCGGCAACCACGATTATACTGTTCAGGACCTAAGTGCTAAAAGAAAGAAAAGGTATAGGAAGTACACCTTGGAAGCCGTAGCTCATGCTTCTAAACTCCTGCACTTCATCCAAATGGGTGTTGCGAACTTCCACAGGCAAGAGATTGGATGCATCAGCGGGTATCGAGCACCCAGCCTGAAAGAGTTTACACGCACCACAGGAAAGGTTCCTACTCAGATTCGACTCATGAATCACTTCTGGGACCTGCAACTCAAAACCATCTTTAAGAACTTTACTCGCAAGAAAGAAGCCATCTTCCTATGCCACGATCCACCTTATAAGACTAAGCTGGACAAGATCCGGAATAAAAAAAGCCCCCTTGATGGAAAGCATTTAGGAGATGAATATGTGTTGAAGTATATCAAGAAGTATCAGCCTCGATTTGTTGTGTGCAGCCATATGCACGAGAATCAAGGCATGGTGAAGATTGGAAAGACGACTGTTATCAATTGCGGACCGGCGTATAAAGGAAGATTTGCGGTGGTGGATACGGAGAAAGGAAAGGTTAGGTTCTATTAACCTGCCGCTCATCTAAGATATCACAAATTCTATAAAAGATCTCTTTTACTTCTTTGCTATATAAAGCTTATGTGATATATTTTAAGGACTCATCCAACATACCAAGCGCTCCCACTCTGAAAGCTCATGTTCGTACAAGACTTCCCATTCACCCAGATATTTGTTAAATAAGGCGTCGTTGTTGTACACCAGATTAATGTCGATGTCGAGCTCAGGCCTGAAGCCGTATTTTTTCAACACAATCGTAACGAGTTTCTTGCTCAGGTGCTTCCCTAGGTGGGCGCCTAGATTCGCGATCATGCGCTCTTTCACCTTCAATGCACTGGAACGCCCCTTGATCAGGATGATTAAGTTTTCGTCTACCCTACGATGCAGGAGCTTCCCTGAGACATAAATGCCTGTCAACCATTTTCTTAGATACGGCTCTTCTATCAGTTTCCGGACAAAACCTTGCAATTCTTGCTGGCACACGGCTTCCGTATCCTTCTGGTGTACGGTCCTAGCCAGGCTCACCAGGATGTCCTTTAAACGATGATCCATGGCACCAATGATGATGTTCAACCTTTCTGCTTCCTCTTGCTGGTTTACTTCATTCAATTGACGATCCCGGATACGGTATAAATCTGAGGAAAGCCTTGAAATGGATTGAATGACCCCCCTTATTTTCCCCAGCTCGGAATTCAAGCGTTGCATTAACTCGTAGGCATCTGCTGCTTCCAACGGCTGAATCCACTTTTCATCGTACAGCTCTAAAATATCCTGTACGATCTCCTCGTCCAGTTCTGCCAAGTGCTTAAACTTCTTACCCTTACGGTCCCACCACGCCCAATCCGAAGGAATCTGCGTAAAACGGTTTAATTCCTGGATGTGCTTCTCAAACCGCTGGATCAAGGCCTCTTGAAGCGTCATCCTCTCCCTTATAAAAACGCCTATAAAAAGCTTATCCCCAAAACCCTCTTCGCTGGCAAAAAATATAAAAACCTGCCCGAAACGTTGAAACTGTGACGAAAGGCATAAAAGATGCGGGTTTACTCAGCCGTCGGAAAGAAACCCTCTTTAAAATTATGGTTCTTGCGCTTTACCTCTTCCTCTCCATTGTTCTCATTACCCACCATGAACCCTGGAGGGATGAAGGCCAAGGATGGTTAGATGCCCGAGACTCTCCAACCATCATCACCCTTTTCCAACATGCAAGCGAAGAAAAAACCCCAGTACTATGGCACCTCCTTATTTACCCCTTAGCCAAACTCGGCCTTCCATTCTATAGTATGGCTATTCTACACCACTTCCTCGCCCTTATCAGCGTTTTCTTATTCATACAGTACTCTCCCTTTACTAAACCCATCAAGGTCCTCTTTACCTTTAGCTACTATATGCTCTACGAGTACAATGTTGTTGCTCGAAACTACACCATCTCCATTTTGCTCCTCCTCTTACTCGCTACCTTCTACCCTAGGCGATTCACCCACCCCTTTCGATACTTAGCCTGTTTGTTTCTCTTACCCAACACCAACACTTTCTCCATCATATTAACAGGTGTCTTTCTTTTCTTCTACATGTATGAATTGGTAAAAAACCAACACATCACTTCTTTTTCCACCCCCAGAAAGGCACTCTTTATCCTGCTTCCCATCCTTGTTTTCCTACTGCCCTTTCTTCAACTCGCACCTTCTATTCCCTCTCACCAATCCATCGACTTAACACTATCCCCCCAACACCTGTATGATTTCTTCAATCCCATCGCTTCCACGTACATCCCGATCTCAATCATCCGCCCCACATTTTGGGACCGCTTTGGAGAAAGATTCATCTATAATCTGGCCCTGTATTTTTCACCCACCCCTATCTCTCCATATACCCCACCCATCTTTTTTGGAAGCCTTCTCTACTTACTATCTCTCTCCTCTTTACTCTTTGAGAAAAGAATAGACGGTTTTTTTATTTATTTAACCTCCAGCCTAAGCTTACTCCTCTTTTTCTTCTTCTTCTTCCGCGAAGAATCTGGCTTTAGACAATACGGACTTATCTTCGTGCTCTTTTTTATCTCTCTTTGGATCAACCGGATGAAAACTACCTCTCTGTTCTCCAATTTTAAGCAACCCAATGCCTTTAAGAAACCTATCTATAAAAAAATCACCCTTGGCTTTATCTACTTTATCCTCATCTGCGCTCTTATCCAATCCGTCATTGCCGGATATTTCGACTTTAAGTACACCTTCTCCAATGGTAAAAAAGTACATGAATTCATCCAGCAAAAAAACCTCGACAACGACTTTATCATGATTTACCCCTCCGGCCACGCAGCAGCGATTTTACCCTATTCTAATTACAGCTTCTATTGCTTTCAAAGCAAAAGTTATTGCGACCACCACAGCATGTCCATCCTTTATCTAGACTACATAAAAACAGCTAAAGAGTTCATACGCGCCCATCGCAGCAAGGACATTCTCTTAATCCTGGCAAAACCTGACGATGTTCGTTACGACTTACCTGATGTAGACATTACTGCTGATTTTCTCACGAGCTTTCGAGACGCCATTACCGACGATAATTATGCTTTATACGTCATCAATAAAACTATTTAGTAAAGACATAAAAAGAGTGGCACGTTAACTTAACTATGATCGTCATTGACTTAGAGACTTCTGGGCCGTATGCGGACACGAACGGCATTATCAGCATTGGCGCTTTGGAGTTTGAAAACCCTGAGAACGCGTTCTATGAAGAGTGCCGGTTGGAACATGGCAAGCAAGTGGATCCTATTTCTATTGAGGTGACAGGTTTTACTGAAGGGCAGATGCGTGACCACAAAAAGAAAACCATTAAAGCGGTTCTATTGGACTTTATCGATTGGCTTGGAACGGTTCATGAGAAGACCTTTGCGGCCCACAACACACCATTCGACTGGAAGTTCATGGAATGGGAGTTCAGACAGAACAAACTGGAATGGCCCTTTCACTTCCGAAGCGTTGATATTCACGGTTTGGTCTATGGCCACATGCGACAACGCGGCCTTCAACCGCCCCTTCGTAATGATGTCAGTGCCATTGGCATGAAGAAAATACTTGAATATTGCGGCCTTGAGGATCCACGCGAGATCCACAATGCCCTGGAAGACGCTAAGCTAGAAGCGGAGTGTTTTCATCGCATTCTGTACGGAAAGCCGATGTTTTCTGAGTATTCTGACCAGAAGATACCGGAATATTTACGGAGATGACGGAAATCTTTAGAGCAGGCTTATTAATCACCTTCCTCTTCCTCCTTTATGAGGATTCAATTCACTCGCCATGCCATTCGCTGACTGAGCAAGCGAAAGATCCTAGAACATGAGATCACAGAAGCCATCCAGTATCCTGATAAAATCATCAAGAAACATGAATTGTACTACTTTCAAAAAAGACTCGACCGCGGGCGGATTGAGATTTGCTGCGAGAAAACACTAAAACATATAAAGGTTATAAGCCTATACTGGATATAAAATGAAGATCGAATACGATAAAGAAGCGGACGCCTTGTACATTGAATTTAAAGAAGGCGACTTTGCCAAAAATAAAAAGATTGATGACTTTACTGTTCTAGACTTAGATGCTAAAGGCGATCTTTTAGGTATTGAACTCTTACAAGCCAGCAAACGCGTACCTGCTCGATCCCTCACTGAAGTTCATGTGAAGAACATGGAAGTGGTGGGTTGAGATAGTTATCGCTTCTTTATTTTTTCTCTTCTTTATATTTTTCTTTTACTAGGTCTGTTATATCTCTTATTAACGTTACACCTGCAATGAAAAATCCGATAGTGCCAAATAGAAATATTAATGGTGTCAAATTGGCGAGTTTATATAATATTTTCTGCTCCCAAAGGAGTATCATAATTGCTGATAGGATATAACATGAAAAAATGAAAATTCCAGGTCTTTTTCTTAAATAAAATGGGGTTATGCTGTATTCTTTTAGTGCTGTTGCCTTTTCAACGAGCTCTTCTTTGTCCTTAGAAGACAATTCTGATTTTCTTTTCCGCATTCCATGCAAACAGGTTTCAACATATGTGAATAACTCTTTCTCTTTTTGTAATCTTTTATCTTTAATTTTTTCCCATAATTTAGGACTTACAATTGTATAGATGATTAAAATAAGACTCGCCCCCGTGATTGATGATCCAAGAAGGGTGTAGGCAAAGTTTTGGGATAATGAATATGCTCCCGCATTTTGACCTGCTTCCCATGCAGCTTGACTAAAAGGGTCTGTTAAAGAGAAGGGGGGCAGCATCTGATAGAGGTATTTTATGGGCTATAAATATGTATGCCTCTTTTACTCCACTAAAATAGCCGGCTTTCCAGGACTGGCTTGCTTGGCTTTGGGATGCTCGCTTTGATCGGCATCTTCGACTAAAATAGAGCAGCTGTATTCCTTCTCGAAGAAAGCGTTAGCGTCTCGGAACCAAGCGAACTCTTGAGTTTTAGAACCATACTCGGGTAAGCCTCGTTGGACTAGGTTCGGAACCATCTTGGTGATGTCCTGGCCGTACTTCTTT
>CAYOJS010000015.1:0-9547 GCA_964404345.1 uncultured Methanosarcinales archaeon | reverse complement strand
GATAGAACAGCCTTGAGGATGTCGCCTGTGTTTCTGCTTTTTTCCAGTTCTTTCGCTAGCTGCTTGTAGAAGTCGTACTTCCATGCTGGACTGATGAAAAGTGTGATCTTCTTGGCATGGTCTACTTTTACTAGCTTAAGCACTTGAGTGATATCTGCCTTTACTTGTTCTACTAGCTTCTCACTGATTAAGAAATTAGGATCTATCTCCCCAGCTTCTGGCCATTGCGATAGGCTTACAAATCCTTTGTAGCCTTGTTGCTCCCATAATTCCTCTGCTAAATGCGGCACAAAAGGACTCATTAATTGGATTAGAACCTTGAAGCCCTCTTTGTTCGGAGATGAAGTCAGATGATCGGCAAAGCTCCGAAGCTCAATGATGGCTAGATTAAACCTGAACTGGTCTATCTCATTTGTGAAATTCTTGACGAATACATTTTTTTTCTGCCGATCTTTCTCTGTTTCAGCTTTCATATCCAACTCAGCGATTTTAGCTATTTTCTGCAGCAAACGGAAGCTGCCTTCCACGCCTTGATCGCTCCATTCCATAGCAGATTCTGGGCTTGCAACGGACATTAAGAATAACCGAGCTGTATCGATCCCGTATTTATCTGCGATTTCATCTTGAATCACGGTGTTCCCGAAACTCTTACTCATTTTATGACCATCTTTATACACAATGCCTTGATTGAATAGACGTGTGAAAGGCTCATCTGCCTTTAAGTAACCCATGTCCCGTAAGGCCTTTGTAAAAAAACGCGCGTAGATTAAGTGACCTATGGCATGTTCGATCCCCCCGATGTATTGATCGACAGGCATCCAATAATTCACTGCTTCTTGGTCAAAAGGAGCTGCATCGCATTGAGGACTACAGTACCGCAAGAAATACCAGGAAGAATCCATAAACCCCCCCATAGTGTCTGTTTCTCGAGTTGCCTTACCCTTGCAATTCGGGCAGGAAGTTTCTACCCACTCTTTTGCGTGATTTAAGGGATTTCCTTCTTTCTTGAAATCGATA
This sequence comes from uncultured Methanosarcinales archaeon, assembly GCA_964404345.1. GTDB lineage: Archaea > Nanobdellota > Nanobdellia > Woesearchaeales > SM23-78 > JBBSWA01. Next base: position 8,530 of record CAYOJS010000015.1, on the reverse strand, counting down.
TTATCTGGTAATTTTAGCGGAAGATCACTTTCTTTTAAAGGGATTAGTCCGCATTTTTGGCAGTATATAATTGGAATGGGCGTTCCCCAGTAGCGCTGACGAGAAATGAGCCAGTCTCTTAGACGATAACGGATGGTTCTACGTCCCCAGCCTTTCTCCTCTAAGTAGTCCATCACTTTCTTTGTAGCATCGTTTATGTTCATTCCATCCAAGAATCCAGAATTAATCATAACCCCTTCTTCCTCCTGGACCTGTTCCCGCTTGATGATCTCAGATGCATCTCCGTCTTTGCTTACTACAACTCGGAGGATAGGCAATCCAAATTCTTTGGCAAAGTCGAAATCTCTAAGATCATGTCCTGGAACACCTACCACAATACCCGTTCCTACTGTCATTAACACGAAATCTGTGATCCAGAGAGGCATCTTTTTACCTGTCAATTGGTTGATGCAGTATAAGCCTGTAAAAACCCCTGTTTTTTTGCCCCCTTCTTCCATTCGCTCTTCTTCTGTTTTTTTCTTTGCGGCCCCTATATAATCGTATACAGCTTTTTTGCATTCTGTTGGAATCACTCCCACTTCTTTAGATAGGAATGGATGTTCGGGAGAGATCACGACGAATGTTGCTCCAAAATTTGTATCTGGACGCGTGGTAGAGACGGTGAGCTTTTTCCCTGTTCCTTCCACTTCATAATCAATATCGATCCATTCCTTTCTACTGATCCAGTTCTTCTGTAATAATTTAAGCGTATCCGACCATCCTAAATCGTTTAGTCCTTCTAGCAATTCATCGACGTATTTCGTTGTTCGTAGGAACCACTGTTCCAACTCTTTTTGGCCCACTTCTGTGTCTTCATGACGCCAGCACTTGCCGTCGACGACCTCTTCATTGGCTAAGACGCTGTTGCAAGAAGGGCACCAGTTTACAGGGGCCATTTTTCGGTATACTAACCCTTTTTCCATGAACTTCAAAAAGAAAAATTGATTCCACCTAAAATACTCAGGCGTATGCGTGGCTACTACTCGATCCCAGTCATAGCTGTTTCCCAGTTGCTTCTGAAACTCCATGATCTTCGCAATGGCTTTCTCTGTGTATTCTTTGGGATGAATTCCTTCCTTCTTTGCCGCGTTTTCTGCTGGCAGACCAAATGAGTCATATCCCATCGGGTAAAGAACATTGAACCCCTTCATCCGCTTGTAGCGTGCTATGACATCCCCAATGGTGTAGTTGCGGACATGACCCATATGCAAATACGACGCTGAAGGATAAGGGAGCATTTCTAGGCAGTAATATTTAGGCTTCTTTACGTCTTCTACTACCTTGAACGCCTTGGCTTCTTCCCAGCGCTTCTGCCACTTCTCTGCGACTGCCTTGACATCCATATCGACGAGAACAAAGTTTTTCTTTATAAATTTAGTGTACTTCTACCACTCCGTGGCTTCATAGGTCTTTACTTGGAATGGATGCGCTTTTCGCAAGGTTCGAAGCATGGATCTGGTGAGGATCTTAGTGTGAGGAACTTCACACAAGTATTCAGGAATGTACCAGATGTCTTCCTCGGAAGTCATCCAGTTGAATTTATCAAAATGAGAAAGGTTGATGGGCTTTGAATACGCCCGAAGGTTTTTCTTGCCCTTGCTGTCAAAATACTCCTCGAAATACGACAGAACAAGCTCATGGATGGACTTATAGATAGGCTCACGGTATCTTAGAACGGCATGATTGGTCTTGCTGATGGCACCCCAATGACTGTGTTGCTTAAAGACAGCCACGACATGATCGAAATCATCGTTTGTGGATTCCATACTTAATATGAGTGGAGGGTACTTATGGATTCGAAGAATGGCTGCTGCGAGCATGGCGCCTTCCATGCACTGTGCCTTGTTCTTCTGCAATACTTTGCGCGGAGACATGCAGGTGTCACCCTTTTCTTCCTTATTGATTGGCATCTTATCTAGGAAGCCCTGTATTTTTTGAGGGGTGTTTAATGAGCGGAAAAGCTTGAGCTCTTGAGGAGATAAATTGAACATTTAGAGATTCTTCGCTTTAGAATTTATAAGCTTAGCTATACTTCTACTTCAACTTTTCTTCCTTGCACTAAGTTCCAGTCCAACTTTATGAGCTGCTGGACAGCTGGGTTTTTCGTGTTAAGTTGGTATAAGTCTGACTTTCCGACTCGTCTTGTCTTGATGACAATACGGTTTTTTACCAGCTTATCCCACGAGGTTTGAAGGGTGGAGTAGCTGACACCGGATTTTTTGGCGATCTCTGTTAAAGGATAGTCAAAGAGCTGATAAGTGATGAGAAAGTCGAGTACCTTGATGAAGGGGTTTTTACCGAACAGTTCGATGAAAGTGGTTTCCATGTTTATCTTGTATTACTTCTTTATGTATTACATCTTTACATTTGTAAAGATAGTTTATTTATAAATGTTTCTATTTATGTTTTTATAATATATAAATAGAAATATTTAAATAGACCCTAAAAAACCTGCATTTATGCAGATCTCTCCTGAGGACAAAATTAAAGCCACCCTCCTTTATCATATTAAAAGAAAACAAGTCCGGGGTGGAGCTCGTGTGCCTTTTGACACCTTACGGAGAGGGTTTCCTTCTCACCTTGGTAAGGACATAAAGAAACAAGCAGAAGACTTGATACGGAAAGGTTGGTTGTTGGCGAAACCTGCGTCGTACGGCTTACAAGTTATGTTGAATAAAGATAAACTAATCGAGATTGAATCGTTCATACAAAAAGTATTGGGGTGGAAATTCTAGAACTTCTTGAACTGAGCGGCAATATCGATCAATTCGGTTGTGCCTAATACTTGGGCTCGGCAGCAGTACCTTTCTACACCTAGACTATCCAAGGCTTTTTTGCGGTCTTCCTTCTTCTTGGTGATGCGCTCTTGATAGTCTTCCCAGAGATGCCCAATGGGCTTGCCGCAACTCATGCAGCGTACAGGGATTAACATGCAATCTGGGTGAACGGAGTGATTTATAAATCTTGGGTTTGTCGACTTTACGCTTATTGTTTTCTATATAGTTATTAATATTTATTACTCTTTAGTGGTAAAAATAGAAAGATTTAAATAGAGAAAAGACCTCTTTCTCCCCATGGCACTCTTTAACCTTGGACCTACCGATAAAGAAGGACTGGATGCCCTTGTTGAGGCAGCCCAGCAAGAAGAGGATATTCACAAAGCTGCAGGTCAATGGGCTGAGATTGTGAGACATGCTTCCCGCCTTAATACTTATGGGTACCTTGCTCTTGCGCGGGGCAATGTAGCTGCTAGAGTCCTTCAAGCTGCTTTTGAAGAAGATGTAAAAAAAGGAACTGCACGATCCATCTTTGAAACCCGATTCCAACACTCAACTACAACCACTCCATCTCTCGCTCGTTTAACAAGAGACTTTCTGACTACTAGCCAATTCCTCCAAGCCTGCTACCAAGTCTATGCAGGACACGTTCAGCAAACTGCCTTCCAACGGTTTGCTCAACCTCTTTATGAAGAGCACGCAGACGTTGCGAAAAAATTAGAAGCACTCCAACAGTTTGATGCTAGCCTACCAGGATTAACTCAACAACTAAACGAGTGGAACCAAGAATTTGACCTCCCCCCCTTTAGGGAAGATGACTTTATATCCCAGATACATGCCCATGATAAACCACTAGCTGAACATGTCGTAACCCTCTCTGCAAATGTACTCCCACAGATTCTTGAGAAAACACCGGAAGAAATAGCGACTGAGGAAACCCTCAACCAATACTATTGGTTTAAACACCACGCTCAAAGATACGCTGACTTAAGCAGCTCTCCTGTTCAGATCCCAGCTAGTGATGGGGTTGTTTCCATTGATACCTACCTTGAACAGATGGAGAGAACGCTTGCTGAAAAGCTAACGCCTTACCTACAACCGGGTGATGATTCGCCTCAAAGCAAGGCTTTATACTGTTTCGCAAGACCTGTTGAACGAGAGCAAGATGCACTTTACACTCGAGCCGTCGGACTTTTCGCAGAAACTATGCAAGACGAAAAACCTGACGTACTACAACCTATCCTTAGTCAACCCGGCTTTCCTGCTTCACTTGAAAAAAATAAAGCTGCCCATGCTGCCGTTGCGTATGCCACACAGAAAAACCCAGCACTCAGAGAAGTGATTGATGATTACCTTCGTTACAGCCGATTCTACGCCACTATCCTAGAAGAGGCAGACGAGTCATTGCAAAGCTCTATAGGAAGACTCCCTACTGAAGCGAAAGCTACATTCCCAGAAGACGATCGTGAAGCATTTGGAATCCATACAGCATCCTTTGCAGAACTTTCGAAAACGTATGGTACATCTTCCGACGATTCACCAGCGCCTGAGCATGAACACCGGTTTGTACATGACGGCCGGGTCTATGTTACCGTTCCGGAAGAACCTGGGAGTGGAAAATTTGTTGATGACACGAAAAAATCCTCCGAAACCAAATAAAAAACGTTAGGGATCGGGCAACGTTTTTCGAAGTAACCTAACGATACGACTTCTGACGCTTCGCCCGTGCCTGACCATGACGGCCTGGCTTGGCAGACTCTTTACGGCGAACATCTGCAATCAAAAGATGACGATCGTACGCTTCAAACGTTGGTTTGAGCTTTTTATCGAACTGAACTAGACAACGGGCAATGGCCAGGCGAGAAGCCTCTGTCTGACTCATCATGCCGCCCCCCTGCACTTGCACGCTGATATTCACTTTACCCATAACCTCTTCCCCAGCTAACAACAAAGGCTCCATGATCTTCATCCGAGCCATCTTAGGTTGATAATGATCCAGCAATAGATTGTTAATACGAACAATGCCTTTACCTTCTTTCAATGTTGCTCTAGCAATTGCTCGCTTTCGCTTACCACTGATATGAATCAATTTTACCATTCTACTTCGCTCCTCCCATTAACTTACTCAACTCACCCACGCGTAAAAACTTAGGCGTATTCAACTTAGACAAGTGAGCGTCTTGAACGCTTACTGCTTTTTGATCTTTCAAAATGCTGGGAACCCCTCGGAAACACATGATTCTTTCAAAGGCTACTTTTCCCTTGGGTTGCTTGTACGGCAACATGCCTCGGATAATTCTGCGAACAATGCGATCGGATAATCGTCCATAGAAAGGACCCTTGTACGTACCCATGCTGCGCTTTCGCTTCCATTCTGCTAATATACCCACTTTGTCTCCGCTTAAGACGGCCTTTTCACAATTCACAATGTCTACTTTCTCTCCTAGCAAGGCTTTCTTCGCTGCCACTGTAGCAAATCTACCCACCACCAAGTCTGTTGCGTCGATGATCATCCTAAAATCCTCACACCCTTACCCTTCGGGTTTTTCTCTACTAATTCTAAGATTGTAATGGCCGTGCCCTTTCCGTTGATCTTCTGCTTGGCTTCCTCACTGAACGAGTACGCAGCTACGGTTACCTTTTTGCTCAATTCGCCCATACCCAAAACCTTACCGGGCACGATCACGGTTTCGTTCGGCTTGGCATACTGCTCGATCTTGTACACATTCACGATGCGCTTGCCCCGCGTAGGTTTTTCTAGGTCTGTCGCGATTCTTTTCCACAGCGCCACATCTTGCTCGATCGCACACTTCTTTAATTCTTGAATCAGTGTTCCCAACGCCGGATTCTTGTAATCTTCTTTCATTGTTCCACTTTGTTCTGGGTAATCGATACCTTGATGCGGAGGAAGGGATTCGAACCCTCGCACCCACTAAGGGACTACCCGTTTGCTATGCTCAGCAAGCTTCGCTTGCTGACGTGTCGAAGAGCTACGCTCTTCAACACACCTCAAGGTAGCGCATTTGACCAGGCTCTGCCACCCCCGCGTTTGTCTGCAAACAACATTTGGCATAATTTAATTGTGTTGTTTGCTGAAATAGCAAAGCAGGCTTTGCTATGTGACTGTAATTACTTGGCTTTTTCTTTGAGTTGATCTCTGAGGTCTTTGATCATCAAGTTGCAACGATCCATCGCGCTGCTCACAATCTCCCGGTGATCCAACTGACCCCAGGCTTCCATGTAAAATAGGAAATCGTTTTCCTTTCGGACGTGCACATCTTCCTTTGTCAATTCGGCACATTCGCCACACCAGATGCACAGGTTTTCATCCACAACCTTTAATTGGCCTGCTTTCACTTCAAACACTTTGGTAGGACAGCGCTCCTTGATGTATTCAGGATCTTGAGGCTGCTTCTTGATCACGACATGCGGGGCGTATTTGTAATAAGCTAAGCAAGGACTCCACTTGGCATGTATCCTTCCAACGCCCATCTTGGCCGTCATTTCGGCTTCCATCTCTTGACCTTCTAGCAACTTGGTAATAGGCGTATTTCCATGAACGGGCTTGCACTTCGGATCCTTACTGCGAATATCACTGGCATACACATATCCCGGACCTTTTGCTTTTAATGTTAATTTCAACGTGCATTGAGCACAACCTGCTCCTTTGCACTTGCACTCGGCTTGCATGTTGTAACTTTCCATGTCTGTTTTCAACACAACTAAACCAAGGCGGTGCGCCACCATTTCATCGTATAAAATACCGTTGTTCTTTTGGAAATCCACATCCTCAATGGCGAGAGTAGGGACTTCTTCCATCATCAAGCGACGCAAGGCATTCATGTACGTTGCGTCGGTTTCCTGAATGTGCAATGTCAACCTGTCCTTCTTTTCCTCTAGTATCTTGACTTTGACCATGTTTTTCCCTCTTTTTTTATACTCGGCGACCTCGTTTACCGCCCTTCTTTCGGCAGCCCCCGTGCGGAATGGGTGTGACGTCTTCGATGATGCCGATCTTAAGGCCCATACGAGAAAGACTGCGAACAGCTGCTTGCGCACCCGGCCCTGGAGCCATGGGACCATTGTGGCCACCTGGCGCTCGAATCTTGATGTGCAATCCCTGAACACCCTTGTCCATCGCTGTCTCTGCGACACGCTTTGCCGCGATCATGGCTGCCGTGGGTGAGGATTCCAACCGATCGGACTTTACTACTTGACCACCTGAACAGACGGCCAATGTCTCTGTACCTGTGATATCGGTTACGTGAATGATCGTGTCGTTATACGACGCATAAATATGACAGATTCCCCAACGAAGGTCTTCGCTCATACGGGCTTCACCTGCGTTTCAGGATCCACAATTTCCTCTGGTTTGTATGCGATGGTTTCTTCTTCCTTCTTTTCCACTTTTTCCTCTGCTTTTTCTTTCTTCACTACAACGCGTTCAGGATGCATATTATCTGTGAAAGGACTGCTCATGTGGAAGTTAATCAAACCTTCCTCTGCGATGTTAACGAGATAAGAGGGAGCGGTGATCTTATTCTTGTCCACCAAGACATGTTCATGGGTGATCATTTGCCTTGCTTGCTTCATTGTTCGCGCAAGGCCTTTTTTGACCAGTAAGCTTTGCAATCGACGATCCATGATGTTTTTCAACGTAAGACTTAAGACTTTATCCAGGCCCTCTCCCGTCTGCAATAAAGACAAGGACTGCAACTTAGCAAGCAACTGAGCCTTTTCAATTTCAGCTTGTTTATCGACTCGAGGCACAAGTTTCTTTACTCGGTCCTTGAAATCCTTTAACTTAGAAAGCATCTTCCAGATTTCGGTATTGGAAGGAATGCCGAAGTCTTTCTTTAACTGAGTCTCTTCGTCGATTCTTACTTTTTGCCATGGATGACTAGGAGAATCATACTTTTTACGGAAACGCCTTGGATCTCCCATTATACTCTACCTGCCTTGGCCGTGGACTTCTTCTTCACGCCCATGCCTTTACCCTTATTCCTTCTGAAATTGGATTTGGTACGTTGACCACGCACAGGTTGGCCCCACGCGTGACGTAAACCTTTGTAACTCTTGTTCTTCTTCATTCGACGAATGTCATTCTCAACGGCAAATTCTAGTTCTCCAGTTAATAGATGAGAAGTCTTACCCGTTTCAAAGTCCCTTCTGCGGTTTACCATCCACTCTGGGATGCCATGATGCAAGGGATCTTTCAACGCGGTTTCCAACTTTTGAACGTCGGCATCCTTCATGTAACCTGCTTTTTGACTGGGGTTTACGCCTGTTACTTGACACAAGGCATGCGCCATGGCATAACTCACGCCCTTAACCTTACGCATGGCATACTGCATTTGCTTGTTTCCATCGCAGTCCGTGTTACCAATACGCACAAAATACTTAAAATTAGGATCGGTATTTCTAGGAGCGGTTGAAGCTTGCTTTTGAGGCACCACCTTAGGCTTTAAATGAGCATCTTCCGGATATTGTTTGTCTTTTGCCATTGTTGAGTTTGCCCTGAATAGCCAGCTTAGAAATGTCAGAAATTTCTCGAAATTTCTGAGCACGATCAAGAACCGTAAGCGGTTCTTGACGAAACTTTCTAAACCCTATACGCTCTTCACTCGGGCTATAAGCTTAGAGAAACGGGAAGGGTTTATAAAGATTTGGCTTTAGATCTAGGACTGTTCAATTTCAAAATTGGTTCACACTTT
>CAYOJS010000014.1:2169-16527 GCA_964404345.1 uncultured Methanosarcinales archaeon | reverse complement strand
TTTTCGCCCTATGGTTCTACCACTTCAACTCAGCACACCCGACTTGACTTTACCTAAGGATCAAAACCTTTAAAAAAGCATCTGGGATCTGGAGGTTAAGATGAAGGGCAAACCCAAGCGTACCGAGACCTTTGCCATATTTATCACCTTGTTCTGTACGATTCTTACCTCCTTAGGTCAGCTTTTACTGAAATGGGGCTCGGCTAAGTTTGAGTTAAGCTTTTGGTCGCTGATCACGAACTACTATTTAATAGGGGGGTGTATTGTGTATGGAATCGGTGCTATTCTATTGATCGTCGCTTTGAAGTATGGGGAGCTCAGCACGTTGTATCCGTTGATTGCCTTAAGTTTTGTGTGGGTGGGCTTACTCTCCATTTACTTGTTGCATGAAGAAGTAAGCTTACTGAACTGGACGGGGATTGTCTGTATCTTAGGTGGGGTAAGCTCGATTGGGTGGGGGGCGAATCATGACTAGCTGGTTTGCGGTTGGCTTGGTTTTTATTTCGTCCATTTTCGGGAGTTACGGTGCCTTATATTTGAAAAAGGGTTCAAACTCTTTGCATAGAAACCTGCTCATGCAGTTCACCAATTTCAGATTATTGTTCGGGATCGGGCTCTATGTAATCAGCTCTGTGTTCTTCATCACTTCGTTGAAATTCGGCGAGCTCTCTGTTTTGTATCCGTTGACTAGCATGACCTATATCGGGGTCGTGAGTTTGTCTATCTGGAAGTTAGGTGAACGGATGAACAAGTTCAAGATTCTGGGCATTACCTTGATCATATTGGGGATTTGTCTGGTGAGATTATGAGTAAAGTCTTGGTAGTGGTGCCAGCGTTCAACGAGGAAAAAAACATTCAAGCCACGATTCAGGATCTGAAGAAGCATGGTTTCAAGGACATTGTAGTCATTGACGATGAAAGCCAAGATCACACCATAGAAAAAGCAAAAAAGGCGGGCGTCATTGTACTACAGCATATTATTAATAGGGGCCAAGGTGCCGCGTTAAGGACAGGTATCGAGTACGCTTTGGAGCAAGGAGCCGATCAAATCGTAACCTTTGATGCCGACGGTCAATTCTTGGCCAGTGATTTAAAGCGTCTCTTGGAACCCGTCGTAAAGGGACAGTGTGACATCACGTTAGGCAGCCGGTACTTGGGGAAGAAAGTGGAAGTGCACATCAAGAGTCCTTTGAATCGATTGCTGTTCGGGGTGCGTCAATTGTTCTTAAAGGGTGGACGGCTTTTCAATTACGTATTCACTAGAACGTGGTTTTCAGATTCACAGAGTGGTTTAAGAGTGATGAACCGTCATGCCGCCGAAACCATCGAGATCACCCAAGACAGGATGGCGCACGCCACTGAAATCTTAGAGCAAATCGCCAAGCACAAGCTTCGTTTTATGGAAGTTCCAATCACGGTCCGATACACAGATGAAACCATTGAAAAGGGTCAAGGCGGCAAGGGCTTGTTGGCCGGCTTCCGAATCGTGAAGCAGTACTTGTTCAGAAAGGTAGTGGGTTAGGTTATTGTTTGATGAACGCGTTAACAAATTCTTGTACAGCTTCATCAGGCCGCTCCGAATAATCACGGTTATATAAGTTCATGCTAGCAAACAAAGAAACCATCGGGCTTGAGTAGGCATTGATAATCCCCTCTCTTGCCTCAGTTCGGGTGCACATCTGTAATCCCGAACGACTTCCTTTAAAAAAAAGCACGCAAACATCACGACTTTCCGCTTCTGCCGTGGTGAGCATTTTTAGGACTTCTCCTAAGGAGGGGGGGGTTTATGACCGAAACGATTTGCTTTACATATTCAAATAAGTCTCGACATCGTAGAACCGCAAGGTTGGTCGCACCGATAATCAAGTTAGGGGGGTTATCGTAAACCACATCAACCTGTCCTTTAACAGAACCATCCGGATGAAATAAGGGCACTTTCTGTACATCTCCCATTCTTCTATTTGGACTGCCATATTATTTAAAACTTTCGAATGCTTTCACTCATGAATGATTATTCAATCATCCTGAAAGCACCGCGCAGAAAGCATTTAAATTCCGTTTCCTTTCTAGATGCATGGATTGTATTTTTTGTAAGATTGTTAAAGGAGAGATTCCTTGTGAAAAAATATACGAAGATAAGAAACATTTTGCCTTGTTAGATATTCGACCGGGAACCGAAGGTCAAACACTTATAATTCCAAAGAAACACCGCGACAGTTACGTGTTTGACATGCCTGAAAAGGAGTATGTTGAAATCATGAAAGTGGCTAGAAAATTAGGCAAGCAATTGGATAAGGCTCTTGGTGCCGACCGCACCTGCTTGGTATTGGAAGGCTTAGAAATTGACCATGCTCATGTCCGCCTGCACCCATATTACAAAGGAAAGCCGTTCACAATTCTACCAGGATCATGGCAAGCTCCTCATGAACTACTGAAAAAAACAGGGGATCGAATTAGAAAAACAATTTCCTAGCCAATAACACCATGCTCGGTTTGTGCATCGCGATCTTCATCAGTAACTTCAAGGGTTCGTCGCGGCTTTCTTCTTCCAGTGCTTTTTTCAGGGCTGGTTTCTGGAAGGCTTCCACAAAACCATTCCAATCGTTTTCATTAAAACGATCCATGGCTTCTCGCATTTTCAGGTGTAGCCATAGGTCTCTTCCTATTTTTTTGCGCCATAATGTTTCATAGCTTCGGCCGGTTTGTACGTGTTCAGCAAACGCCCTTCCAGCGACCATGCTGGCAATGATACCCCCGCCCGTCGTTGCCTTAACCTGCGTCGCAGCGTCTCCAGCCACGCATACCTTGCCTTTCTCTGTAATCATCTTAGGGTCATAGACGGGGATCAATCCAGCTTGTCGGTCTGTAATCTTTCCAGGGTGCATTTTCAAGATCTGGTTGAAGTGTTTGGGGCAATCTTCATAACTCGCCACGCCGACGCGCATCGTGTTTTCACTGTCCGGAACAGCCCAGCCAAGTTGTCCGATGTGCGGATAAAACAGGATGGCATTGTCATTTTTACAGTTTAGAGTCGCTTGCATGGCCGTGAAAAACCTTCGTTTTCCAAACAGGTCTGCACTTTTGGCAACTCGGCTATGAGGTCCATCCGCTCCGAGGATGTGGTCAAAGGCAACAAGCTTGGTTTTCTTCTTGGCCACCTCTTCTATTTTGGCTTTCCCTTTTTCAAAGCCGAGAAAGCGGTGTCCTTTCAGTACTTTAGCCCCGTCATCTTCTGCTTTCTGGCAGAGCCATTCGTCGAACTTATATCGATCCAAGATGTTCTCAGGGTGTTTGAAGTGTACTGATACAACCTTTCCGTTGGGCGCGATGATGCGTGCTTCATGGATCTTATTCATAATTACGTCCGAATTCAACTGAATGGTCTGGTTGATCGTCTCCGTGACAATTCCAGTGCATTGTACGGGTTTGCCCACTACATCGTGTTCTTCAAAGAGCGTAACGTCATGGCTCTTGGCCAGTTTAAGGGCAGCCAGACTTCCTGTAGGTCCAGCTCCGACAATCGCAATCATGGTGTTTTGGAAAGGAACACAGTTTAAATGGCTTCTCACGATAAAATCCTCATTACCAAGTGGTAATTAGGGCTAAGATTTATAAGCGCCGTAAGATTGTCCCTTTTCATGAGCGTCTTTTCTCGGCGTAAAGGCAGGTTTGATCCGGTAAGGAATATAGCTTCCGAGATGCCAACACCAACTGAATTCGATCAATTAGAATCCGCTTACACAGCAAGTCAGTTTCCTTTAAGTCTTGAGTCAAGAGTTGCACATGTTCATCAAAGGCGCTCTTGGTTGGGACCTATCACAGCAACAGCTATTTTAGCAGGACTGGGACTTTCTTTAGCAGGTTATACAGGTCTTGGGACACGAAGTGCCCATGCAACTGATCTCTCTAAGGCAGAGAAAGCAGAGCAAGCTGTGTATGAGCAAACGTTCCATGAACTTTATCCAGGGATTGAAAAGAGTGGTTTGTTAAAGGATCAGGGGATAAGAAAGGTTACTCGATATGCCACGGAAGAAATACTGAAAGTATGTCCGGATTTCTTAAAAACCCTGAAAGATACAAGAGCCGGTCACTTAGTAAGGGAGCCAAACCCAGGAGAGTTCAGGGCAAATCTACACCTTCCGATGTTAATCGTGTCAAATTATACGCGTGATCAAACACAACTAGGCTTTCAAATAGCAATGAAAAAAGAAGAAAATGGAGCAGTAATCGAAGACACTCATCCATCCGAGATGCATTTCACAGTAGGTGCTGTACCTGTAGTAATAATGCCAAATTATGTCCGCGACGTAAAGGCAGAAGCAACGGAGATATTGAGGCGCGCAGCAGATCCAACTGAATTTAATTTTTTACAAGCTCCTGAAAACACGTACCTGCTCATCGGTACATTCCCGAGTCCGGTCGATAAAAAAGAAGGTAAACCCGCATGTCTTCCTACAGAGGTTGTCTTCAAAGACATGTATGATCACACAGTCATAGGGGATAAGGCAGAGCTCATCTTTCCTTCATTGATTTCTCCAGCATTGATTCAAAAAGCGAAGAAGGGAGGTCTTAAGCTAAGCGAGCCCTATGACTTGGTGTTGAGGGCTCCTTACGAAGAGGCAGTAGTGGGTGCAGATGGAACCACTACCTATCGCAAAGCATTCATTGAATCCCCGCCATTGCGGGTGAGTATTTCATCAGAAACAGATTATGAAAGAGCAGTCGGATTGAGTAATTTTAGGGAATATTTGGAAAAAAACAAGCCCGAGCCCATCGGGAACTCTGCAGTGAGTGGAATGCAAAAGCCCATCATAGTCATGCCCACTGCAACTCCGATCATCACTCCTACAGCAACTTCTACTCCTTCAGCTTCTCAAACTCCCACCCCAACTCCTATACCTATTGAAACTCCAACAAGTCCGCCCTCTCCTGCCGTTCCAGAGGGCACACCTTACACTCCAAGTGCAGCGCCTTCTCCAACACCAGAAGTTTTTCCAAGTCCTTTGTCTTCTCCCACCCCTTCTGTTCCTCATTCATCCAGTTTTGGATTGGCTCCGGCATTGGCAGCGCTGGTCTTTGCAAGTACGGGTGGGGGCATTCCGGCAGGGTTAGAGCATGGATGTTCCGGTTGTCCTCCAAAATCTTCTTCTCCCACAGAAGGTAAAAAAGAGGGTCCTCAAGAGGGGTCAAAGCAAAAAAGAGGACCTTACGGTCCTAAAGAAACATCGGAAAGCACGTACAGATGGAGTGCAGATGTCGGTGTGGGCGTAAGTCACATAAGTACGGTAGATCTGCCTCAGGGAGGATTTGACCCGGCACGAAGTGGTTGGGCCAAAGCCATTCGCGGAGGAGTTGCGGTTGCAAGCGATAAGGTCATGGGAGATGCCAATTTCGTATATCGTTGGGGCACTGTTCAAGATCCACCTTTGAATATCATTGGCAGTTATAATAGTTCAGACTTGGATGGCTTCCTTACCTATCGATTAAAAGGTCCTCTCGTAGTCGGCGCCGGTGGAACCCATTTCAGTGAATCCGTCGATGATGGTTCATTGGCCGCTTTCCACCGCGGACTCTCAACCTTCGGTCCTCGCGCAGGCATTCAACTCGGCAGTAAAGCCGTTGCTTGGGCAGGATACAATTGGGCAAGGGTAAACAACGATGAAGTGCCTTCTGTTCCTGATTCGCTTTCCGCGCATGCCCTGGAATTCGGAGGGCACATTGACTTTGGAGGCCGTGTTATGGCAACAGGTTATCTTCAAAAGCTGTCCGGTTCCGTTCCAGGTACCGATCTTACATTCAGCGGTACCAATCTTAAATTGGAAGGCCGTGTTGGTATTTGGAATAAAGAACATTGGGGATTGGGACTCGCAGGCGATCTTTCAAAAACAAACATCGCGTATGGCACTCAATTTTTCACCACACCTCCTTTTGATTCAACCCGATTCGGTGCATTCCTGGACATATCCTTTAAGTAAACGGTAATCATCATGTTTGAAGTCATCTCTGCAGGGTCGCCCGCATCACTTGATGCTTTGGCAGACGCGCAGTTAATTTTATTGGATATGGGAGAGGGATTGGTCGTTCCTGACTTACAAATTTCAGAAGGGGAAACGAAGTGGGTAGCAAGGCCAGGTGTTTCTGATTTCTTGATGCATTACCATAAAAAGGAGAAACCTTTTGTGGTTTTCTCAGATTGGGATAGAGATCGGGTGAGAGGGTTGGTTCAAGAGCTGGGTTGGGGAGATTATTTGCGGTTAATCTTTGTCGGAGCAGAGCATGTGGGTCATCGGCATATTTATGACGCAGAAGGAGAGAAGGTTGTTCGATCAGGTCATCAAAAAACCTTGGGTCGTGCCTTTGGTCATTTCCGTCCATTCCCTCATCAAAGAGTGTTCATTGGAGTAGAAAGCGATGTAAATGTGTTTTCTTGCGAAACATACGATACTCCGCTCATAGTCATTCCAAAAGAAGCACTAGATCAGTCATTGGAAGCTCGTTTTAGTTTCAGAAAGTTATACCGCTAAGAAGGGGGTGTTTCTTGTTCAGGTATTTCTTCAACGGGTGCCTTCGCTTGCGCTTCGGGGGTTTCTTCGCTTTCGATGCGTCGGAATTGTTTCAATTCTTCAGAGTGAGCATCCACTCGTTTGTGGAGTTCTTCGAGTTCATCATCAAAGCTTTGCATTTCTTCCATTTTTACAGGCTTGGGGGGGGGAATGCTTTTTTTGACTTCTTCGAGGCGGGCAATGATGTCTTCATGGTTGGGATCGGTCTGTTCCGTATTTTGCAAGGGTTGTAAGGGGATTTCAGGGATTTTGATGTGTTCAAAGACTTTTTTCATGTCTTCATCTGTTTTTACATCGAAGTACTCGAAGAATTTAGGAGTGAGTTTGAGTGCGTAACTTCTTCCATCCGGTTCCTTGGTGATGAAGCCGCGTTTTTCAAGTTCAAAAATATGTTCATAAGCAGAGTCGCTTCGGATCTGTACGACTTCGCTTTGTAAGATGGGTCGCTTCCAGGCAACAACAGCTAAGGTCTGCAGCCAGGGCCTTGGCAGTTCAGCGTCCGCTACAATCTTTCGGACCAATTCTAAGTAATTTTCGCGAACGTTCAGTTTCCACCCATCCGCTTCATTCATTAAGGTAAGGGAGCTATCAGCCTGGGCATACTGTGTTTTGAGTTCTTGCAGAGCACTTTTGATGCCATCTTTGGGGAAGTTGATTAAGGCTGCCAATTGATCTTCCGTCATCCATTTGCCTGAAGAAAACAGTAGGGCTTCCACTTGCTTAGACGCATCACTCATCTCGTCGATAAAGGGGGTTAGAGTATTTATAACTTTGGAATTTGCACTAATTATTTTCTATATAGATAACTATTTACCCTAAACCCTTATAATTAAAATGATACTCCTTCTTTTTATGGGACTCATTGAACAACTCTATCCAAACACAAAAAGCGATCTACAAATGATCTGGGGACGTTTTCTTGAATTCGACCCCAAAACTCCACTTTTAGGAAAAGAAGCAAGAAAGGCTCTTCGACACAAGGATCTAGGTTTTCCTCTAGATGTGCTCCGATTCAACCTCTTCCCAGACGAAGCAGAAGCTGCGGCAGCAGAAGCCTTCCGAGAATGCATGAACCGAGGCATCCGAAGCGTAAATGGACTCTGCCAACGACACTTAGATGCTACAGTGGCCACATTTTTTCAACTCCCTGAAATCCCAAGCCCTCTTGATTTATTTGAAGTTATGCGTATTGCAGTAGAAAAGAAAGAACAAAGTAAAACACATGGAAAAATCACAAAACCTGAACTCTACGCCGAAGCCTATGCGTCTCTGCGTGCCATCGGCCTGGGCTACCGCACCGGCATGATCGATCGCTGCCCCTGGGTCCTGCATTCTCTGCGGTATTTTAACCAAGTCACAAGTAGGCTTGAAAACCTTCTTGAACCCGAAAGAACAGAAATGGAAGGAGAAATGAATCGCTGGGAAACAAAAGCAGACGTCTTTCTCTTTTCCACTTCTGACCAACCCATGGGCGCACGCGTCAAGTACTTAGAAAGCAACGATCCCAACCGAATCAAATATGATTCAATCCTCATGAAGATGTTCTTAAAAGGGATGTACCCCGAAGAAATTAAAGACTACATTGGCTTCGAACTGATGGTGGCGGACGAAAAAGCTCAAAGCGCTCTTGTGGATTATTTCCGAAGAAAAACAAGAGTTGTTGGCACATTCGAAGAGTTCAAAGACACACGGCGTGGTCTCGTCAACGCAAACAGTGGTAAGGATTATCAAGTCGTTAAATTCATCCTACGCATCCCTGCTCGAGCGCCGCTTCTGCAACTTGGAGTTACAGAAAAAGAAGTCTACGAACGAGTCCCCATCGAAGTGCAAATTCTCACCTTAGAAAATGCCCGAAAAAGAGAGGAGATCCCTGAGGCTCGACACACAGAATACAAACGAAGACAATTCCTACGCGTATTTCCTGCCTGGTATCCTCAAATCATATATGAACCACTCCTTCGAGCACAATTCCCAGAATAATCATTTTTTCTTAGTTTTCTCTCAGTTGATAGAAAAAGCTTTTTATTCTGGGTGTTATTTCTCCAAGCATGCGTAAAATCATCATCGGCGTCATGGGTCCTCCGGCTCCAGAAGCGACAAAGACAGATGAAGAAAATGCTCATCAATTAGGAGCCCTCATTGCAGAAAATGGCTGGGTACTGTTAACTGGAGGCGGGAAAAATGGGGTAATGCAAGCCGCTAATCAAGGAGCTAAATCAAAGGGAGGCCTTACAGTAAGAATTCTTCCAAATGACGATCCCGATTTTTGCTCCGAATACGTGGACATTCCAATCATCACAGATATGCGAAGCGGCCGTAATTACATGAACGTTCTTTCTTGCAATGTTGTGATCTCATGCGGTATGAACGGCGGAACAGCTTCAGAAATTGCTCTCGCCATCAAACCCAATAAGCCTATCATTTTACTAAACGATATGGAAGAAAGCAAGGTGTTTTTCAAAAAGCTATCTCCTTCACAAGTCAATGTAGTAAACAGCCCGGAAAAAGCAATTGAGTTAACAAAGAAATTCCTAAATAAATAATCACCGCTTCTTCGCTTTCTTTTCGCTTTTCTTATCTTTCCCAACTCTTTTGTATTGATCCTTCATCAAGTGAATCTTGCCTTCTTTGATCATGGCTTCAAAGAACGGCTTGAGCTGCTTGTAATCAATGCCAGTTCTTTTCTCAATCTCTTGCGGCGTGTGGTGTCCATCATCCACAGCGACTAAGATGGCATTCTTAATCAATCGGTTCATGTTTTGCACGATCATCTTGTTCTCAGCGCTGACTTGTTTGGACAAAGCGCCAATTTCGTGCAGTTTCGCCAGTAAGTCATTCAGCCAGTTGCTGAGTTGTTTTTCTTTGAACTTAAATTCAGGAGGGTCGATGATTTCAACCGAAGCAGGGGAGTAATTGAAGCACAGCCAAGTCAGTTTCTCAAGGCCTTTAAGCATCATATCAACTTCGGCAAAGGTGCTCCACAAGCCGTTTCCAAGGTCTTCTGCTTCTTCTAAGTCTTCTTTCAAGACAATGACGTTCGTGGTGAGTTTGATGTTTTCCAAATAGTTCTTCAGTGCACCTTCCACATGTTCTTTGGGGCTGCCGATGACTTCAAACAGCACATTCACGCGAATGAAACCTTCGTTGATTTTTGCTTTGATTTCAGCTTTGTCCATAGGTAAAAAGAACTCGGTTTTCTTTATAAAGATAACGCACGTTAAGCTTGGGGGATAATCCGTATTCCCTTCTTCTCCTGCACCAAAAGAGCCGACTTTCCTGAGCTCAGCTTGTATTCTTTCGCAATGGCTTTGGGGATGCGCATCGCTAGGCTATTCCCCCATTTGGAGAAGGTGACTTCTCGGGATTTGCGTAGTTTACGATAGTGGTCAGCAAGTACGTCCAGTTGTCCCATCGTCATGATGGATTCACCACAGCGAACGCATTGGAGGGCTTCATATTCTACACCTTCAATAGGCATCCGTTCTCGAACAGGTCTGAGTTTGCCTTTGTTGCAAAGAGGGCACTTATCCAACACAAAAGGTTTTCCAGGTTGTAGGTTTTTGTATTTTTTCATGTTAGTTTCCATATTCTATGGTTTTGATAGTTATGATTTGATCTGTTTCTTCTCCAACACAAACGATCGATCCTTCTCTTGATCGTTTAACGAATTTGATTCCTCATTTTCCGAACCGCTTCACTTTGCCTTCGTTTATCACTTGAAATACTTGATCGGGATAAAGGATTCCTCTTTCCTCTGCACGTTGAATAACATGCATTCGGATGATCACAGGTTTCCCATTAAAGTATAGGTATACAGGATTGTATCTACAATGATCTACATGTATATAAGTCTTACGATCAAAAAGGTTCATGGAGCGCCCTCTTTCTCGCTCGGAATATCTTTCTTCGTTCCTTTGATCAGTAAAAATAGAGTCAGCGCAAGAAGAGCGACAAGTCCATAAGTCAAGTAAGTGGTCATATTCGAATTATAGGTGATGGTTCCTACATAACGGGGAGTAGAAGGTGTTTCAATGTGCGAAATAGAGCTTGTATTGAAAGTCGCTTTCGGAGGAAGCGGTTTTTCCTCTAAAGAGACATGGGTCGAGTAGACTTTGGTTTGATTCACAGGTTCTAATTGAAAGGTTAAGACCTCTGTGGCCAGTTTCTGCGTAGCGCCCCATACCTGAAGAGTAAAAAGGTTCTTGGAGGGTAAGGGTTTGACTTCAAAGGCTCCTTCATAATCGTTACTTAAGGTAATGTTCTGAAGTTTGGTTTCGAGTGGACTTTCCAGGGTGATTGTGTAGTTTCCCTCGCCTTCCAAGTGCACATATAGTTTGATGGTTTCTTGGTACCTCTGTGCGCGCGTGTAGAAAGCAACGATGCGAACAGGTTCTTTGGGCAATTTTATTCTAGGGCAGTTCTCTTCTTTTGCAACAGTTGTTTTTTGAGTTGGAAGCAAAATGCCAATGATCTTTTGGTCAGTAACATTGTTCTCTCGGTTGTAGGCTTGGATCCATAGGGCAGAAGTATTTTTGGTAATTGTATAGCGGATCATGCGGGTGCTTGGATAGCTATGAAGGAGGTCTCCTTGTAGGTCACGAATGTCAATCTGCGCCTTTTTCCCAGGCTCTGACCATTCAAGGGCAAGTTGCATTTTTTCTCCAGGTTTGTAGATTAGTTTGTCCGTCCAGATCTGCATTGTAAAGTTGGAAGAGGAAAAAGATTCAAGAGTCCTATTATGGTCTGAACGGTTTTCAATAGGGAGGTTTGGCGTGTTAATGGCGAACATGCGACCTGGACTTCCGCCAAGAAGGGTCGATGACCTCCATCTGTCTTCCGCTTGTTCTAAACTATACCCTTCCGGTACAGCGCTTTTGTTGTACTCCATCGAGTCCAGAAGGGTGTTGTTCAAATAGAGAAAAACAGCGTCGCCCGTATTGCTGAGGCCATTGCCCAATTGGCTTCCAGTCGTGTAAAAAGTAGTATTCTGTCGGGTTTTATTGTACAGGGTCGTCACGATCAAGGCATAGGGGTTGTCGGTCCATTGGGATAATTGCAGGGTTTGATTTCGGCTTCGGTCTCCAAATAAATATCCGCTCAAATTGTCTGGACTGTAAATCTCGACAAATTCTTGGCTGTTCTCATCGCCGATAGGGTCGTAGAGAACTTCAGTCATTCGAACGGCAAAGGCCATGGTGACGCATAGCAGGACTCCAAACCAAAAAATGATCCGCATAGCGGTTTTTTTGCAGTAGGCTTCTTAAAGAAGGGGTGTAGGAAAAACTACGAATTCAATACGCCGCCCAAATATCTCGGTTTGTTGCTTTTCCTCCTTTTATATTCAACTCGACCAGTTTCTCAACACGAACAAGGCGTTGGTTAATCGCATCCAACTCGGCTTTGATGGCGTCCAGTTTTAATGAGATAATTTCAAGGTCTCGGTTGGATCCTGAAGAAGCAGGATTGCTGGTTTTTTCAAACCCTAAAGGCGTCCCGTAGCTGGCTTTTTCAAAGGTAGAGGGCTTATCATAGTTGGATTTGTCATAGCTTTCTCCAATTTCAGGCAATCCTCCGGCAGGATTCGGGTTAAAGCTTGTTTCGGGCGAAGTTGCTCCCAAGTCGGGTGGCAGTCCCGTATCAAAGCTGTACTCATCGTGTTTGCGCCAGAATTGCAGCCGGTCTAGGAAGCCCATATGAGCTTTCAAGTTCAGGAGTATTTAAACATTCTGAATTTCACTTCTGTGAAATTCTGATGCTCAAAAAGCTATGTGCTTTTTGGCACCAGAACTATCGAATAGTTCTGTGTGTGATCATGAACCGCTATTTCATATTATTGGCGGTTCATGACAGTTTTATTTTTTCACTGACCAACTGGAAGAGATCATCCGGAAGTTTTTTGATGGTTTTGAAGGCAAGGGTTTCAGGGTAAATCAGGAGGTTTCCTTCGCGGTATTCTCGGATGAGGTAAATGGGGCCTTCTTGAAGGATGGCTTTGCTGAACAGTACGGCGAAGAGTTGGTCTTTGAATTCAGCCTCTGTTTTAAAGGCTTTATCGACGAATGCCTGAGCCATAGCCTGATTAGAAGAGGAAAGGGTTTGAATCAATAAGTCCGTATAGGTTTTCTTGGGATTTTCAGTTGAAAGCAATTGAAAGGCTTGTTCAAGGGTGAGGTTGACGCCGGCAAAGTCAATGGGGTATACAGACTCAAAAGCTTCTTTTTTTATGAGTAGAAGTTTATAGTTATCTCCTAAGAGTGCACCGAAGTCTTGTTCATCATACGCATGCTGGTAGGTTTCAAAAGATCTAATATATTGAGGAGTTTGGCCGTCTTTTCCAAAGACGTAGCCGGCAACCAGGTGTTGATCCAGGTCGAGGAGGAATAGCTTGTTTTCTACAGGAAACCGTTGTTTGAGTTCTCGAGCGTCTAGGTAGGCAAGGGTACCGAAGATCATGACGCATACGATTCCCAAAATCATGAAGAATTTAAGTATCTTGTAGAGCAAGGGGAACATCCATTTAGAGATAAAGAGAACCATGAAAAAAAAGGCTGTGGTCAGGATGATCCAGAAAAGCATAGAATCCGCTTGGATGAGGGAGTTTAAAAGTTTTTTCGACAAAGCGAGCTTAAGGGACATCCTTCGCATACAGACCTTGTTCGGCAGTGCTGTTTGGCATGTTCCACGATCAAGGCATGGTATTCATTGTACAGCACCGCATTCCGCTCAAGTCCTTCATGGAACATCTGCTGCAGTTCTTCGTACCTCACATCAGCTTTACACAGTCCAATCCGAGAGAAAATCCTTTTTGTATACGCGTCAATCACAAAGACCGGTTGGTGATAAGCATACAATAGAATGGAATCTGCTGTCTCCAGTCCAATGCCCCATATAGATAGGAGGCTTTCCCGAGTTACCTGTTTTTTGCTTTTCAGGAAGGAAATCATCGCTTTGATTTTCTTCGCTTTCTGGTTGAAGTAGCCGCTTGATTTTATCAGTAAAGCCAACTTCTTCAAAGGCACCTTTTCCAATTTCTCCATGCTCAGCAATCCTTTCTCTTGCAGCAACCGCATACTCGTTTCCACATTCTTCCATGAAGTGTTCTGGGTCAGGATCGCGCCTAGAATGATCTCAAAACGTTCCTTTTCATTAGAAGGATAGTCATAAAGCCCTTGATGATAGCCGTCTGCATCAAACCCTTTCTTCCCCGACAAAGACAGGATGGGCCACCAGCCTTGAGAGTTATACTCCTCTAAAAGAACATGATAAATCTCTTTATGACCTTTCATTCAATTGAAGATTCCATCTCTCCATTTAAAAGTGTCGGCAAGATTTATAAGCAAAAAAGAGTTTAACCATCGAATGGAAAAGTTAACTCCTTCCAAAGCAATAAAGATTGTAAAAGGCTTTAAGAGGAGTCTTCTAACTAGAGAAAGCTGGTTTATCAAGATCAAGCCCTACATCAAGGCCATTATCTTATATGGATCCATCGCTAAAGGAACCAACCGTCCAGACTCAGACATTGATGTCTTAATCATTACACCACTTAAGATTGAGGAGAAATACACGAAAGGCGAATATGTCTACCAGTACAAAAAGTACAAGATTAATATCGTCCTACGTTCCATCGAACGCCTACGACGTTTGGCAAAGAAACCTACCCGATTTCAAGCTGAAGTCTTCAGAAAATCAAGAATTATATGGGAGAAAGACAAGGAATTGAGGAAATTAACTGAAAGGATAAAACAGTAGGCTTCTTTGTCAAAAAACTCTAGCTTCGTTTTAGGAGCCGCTCTAA
>CAYOJS010000014.1:0-2159 GCA_964404345.1 uncultured Methanosarcinales archaeon | reverse complement strand
AAAAGCAAGAATCATATGGGAGAAAGACAAGGAAGTGAAAAGGTTGATAGAGAAGATAAGGAAATAACGTTCTTAAACCAGATGTCAATGGACTTCTGGCAAGGATCTTAACCAAATTTATTTTAGGTAGGTTTTTATTTTTTCTTGCTATGTTGCTTGCGGAAGATAATAGTCATCAGTCCCTTTCTTCCATTGATTTGTGTATTACAGAAAATGGGTTTAAATGGTAGGTTTTTCAATAAATCCAGTTTGTGCCGTTTCTTTGTATAGGCAACCAATCTGTTGTCCTCTATAATGAGGTTATACTGGTGTAGACCCAGCCAATGGTTTTTTGATCCTTCATTTATGTTGCCTGCAATGTATAAGATGCCGTCTTGCTTGAGTAATTTTGATGCACGGAATAGTACTCTTTTTGGGTTTTCCGTGTGATCAAGAGAATTCCTCATATAGACTGCATCAAATAATCCGAGATCACGGTCTATCTGTTCGGTATTTCTCTTGATCGGTCGGATAGGGTAATCCTTCCCAAGAGCATTCAATATCTTAGCATACTCATCAGCAAGTGGATCAACAGCTATCACAGTGATGATGCCTTTTTCAACTCCCCATGCCAAATCTGATACAGGTCCCGAACCAATCTCCAGAATCCGTGCCTTCTCTGGGAGATATGTAAAGAGGTCGTATGGAAATATCATTGACCTGATTTGTGGGTCAAATCGCAAGTTTTCCCGTTGCTGTGTGCTATCAGAGAGTACCCATTGCCAATACTGGCGTTCGCTCTCGAATCCAGAATATCGATGGAAGATGTACGTCAAAATTATTTTTGTTCGTATTCGGTCGAGCATGTTATATCCTCTCTAATACAAATGCAACAAATTGATTGTAGTCAGGTATCATCAGCGCCAGTGCTCTCTTCAGGGGAGGCGACGAGCTGTTGTAATAGACCTCTTTGACTATTCTTGCATTCGATCTTGCGATTATTCTTCTCCATGCTACTAACTTCATAAACCGTTCATCACCAATTACGGCTTGAGTAGGCTTGAATACTGCAGTAGGGATGCCTATCACGTAGTGCTTTGAATAGCTCAGTACATGATTAATGATGTGTATGATTCGGTCATCAGAAAAATGCTCCATGACTCCATTATTGAATGTGACACCAATTGTTTCATTTGGTTTCCAGCATTCGAGGTTTTGTTGGCAGAATTTTGCTCTTCCGTTTAAACGTTTGTTGTTATATGTTGCTATATTTAGCATACCCATATCCTTTTCGACGCCCACGACCTGTAGACCTGTAGTGGATAGATATATACATGAGAGTCCTGTGCCACAGCCGAGTTCTACTATTCGTCCCTTTTTTGCCAGCTGCTGTACTTGTCTGATAAGGGGTAGTTTGTAACGTATTTTTGATTGGTAGTATTCCTCAAACGACCTAAATTTATTCTCTTCATGACCGTAAAAATCACTCCATTTACTCATGTAACACCCACCTCAAACCATTACGAACAGTTTCTCTTTTGTTCCGTGTTGACGAACCAATGATGCCTAATACTGTATTTTTTCTCTTCTCGATCGAACCGCCTTTGATGATCATGATCTGGATCTGTTGGCTAAGCGTTTCATAGAATTTATTGATGGCATCAAAATATCGTCGATTTATGAAGATATCTGCCGTGCTTTTCTGTGTATGCAATCTCTTATCTGCTCGATAACGTTTGACGCAAATATCATACTCTTCCACCAACACGATACTCACTTCTGGCCATAAAATGATGTGGTCTGGTTGGGAGATATGATTGATGAACCGCGCTCGGAAATCTATGGTGCTGATTGCCCACAGTGCATATGCGTGAGCTGCCAGTGAGAAGATGCTTCTGTCCAATACAGTAATTGCATCCAACTGTCGTCGGATGCGGCTTTCTTCGACTAATAGATACTTCTTATGCTCCCGCCATGGGTCGCGCCCAGCAGCATACGTTGTGTGGTGGCTGTGCTCTTCGATAGAGGGCAACCCAAGGTTCCTAATGAGTGTGCTCTTTCCAGTGAACACGTTGCCATCGATTGATATTATCAGAGGGCTAGTTTGCATTTTTTACAAATCTCCGGCGCTTCTTCCTTAGCGACACCTAGTATTTGTTGCCTAATTGCTTTGTATTTCT